>JAJYSO010000085.1 GCA_021793535.1 Bacteroidota bacterium
TTCACCCACTTCCAATAATGAAAGGGTCTCCGGGCTCTGACAGACCAATAGATCTCTAAAGTGAGAGGCCAATCCCGAAATGTAATGCTGTCCTTCAAAACCCTTGGCCAAGAGTTCGTTGAACTGGACCAAAAGCGAAGGAATATCATTTTTTAGAATAAAATCAGTCGAGCAGAAGAAGGTATCGTAATCGAGCACGTTTAAATTCTCGGCCACAGCCTCTCTGGTGAGGTGTTTCCCGCTATAACTGACCACGCGGTCATATATCGATAAGGCGTCCCGCATGGCGCCATCTGCTTTTTGTGCAATGATGTGCAGTGCATCATCTTCTGCCTCGACGCCTTCTCTTTTGGCAATTTTGGCAAGGTAGTTTTTGGCATCTCTTACGGTGATGCGTTTGAAATCAAAGATTTGGCAACGGGAAAGAATCGTGGGGATGATCTTGTGCTTTTCCGTAGTGGCCAAGATAAAAATAACGTGTTTTGGCGGCTCTTCCAAAGTCTTTAAAAAAGCGTTGAAAGCGGATGAGGAAAGCATGTGCACCTCGTCGACGATATACACTTTATATTTGCCTACCTGAGGGGGGATGCGTACCTGATCTGTCAAATCCCGTATGTCATCCACGCTATTGTTGGAGGCCGCGTCGAGCTCGAAAATGTTAAAAGCAAAATCTTCTTCCTCCGAGACGGGTTCATTGCTGGCCTGTTGATTGATCTTTTTTGCTAAAATACGAGCACAAGTCGTTTTGCCTACCCCTCTCGGCCCAGTGAAGAGCAAGGCCTGTGCGAGGTGGTTGTGTGCAATTGCATTGGACAGCGTTGCGGTAATGGCTTCTTGCCCTACAACGTCTTCAAAGGTTTGTGGTCGATATTTACGTGCCGATACAATAAATTGCTCCATCTCGAATAAGATTAGCACAAATATAAAAATACCTTGAGAATGTGCTTGCTTTTTGGCTCCTAGTTATCAACAAATTTATAAATCTGTAGGACCATTGGCGCGAATATTTCGTCCTAAGGTGAACAAAATCAAGGTGGATAAGGAGGCACAGATCAGTATGGTGAGGGCCATAGGAAAAGCACTGGTCTTGGTAAAAGTGCTGACCAGCGCGGTGGTAATGGCGCCAATGCCCAGTTGGATAGCCCCCATCCAAGCCGATGCGGTGCCTGCACTCCGTCTAAATGGAGTGAGGGATAAGGCTGAAGTATTGGGGTATACAAAGCCTTGGGTGGCCATATAGATCCAGATAACGCCGATGGTGGCATACAAACCAAGCCAGCCCTGGTAGGTAGCAAAAGCCAGGACAGCACCTGCTGTGATTTGTAAAAACAGGTTCACTTTCGAGATTTGCTCACTGCTGAACTTGCGCAAGAGAAAGGTGTTGGTTTGATTGGCGCAAGTCATTCCCAAAGCGATAATAGCAAAGATGATACCGTACTGTTTTTTGGACACGTCGAAGACGTCATAAAAAATAGTGGGTGAGGCGGCCAAATAAGCATAGAGCCCGGAGGATGAAATAGCAGAGACTAATGCATAGGTATAGAATTTGGGAACTTTGGATACGGCAATGAATTTTTGAATAATGGGTTTGGGTAGTAGGGACATCTCCGTATCGGGTGCACTTCCATTAGGGACGAAGGTGTACAGCCCTATAAATGTGACCAGGGCAATGAGTCCCAAGGCCATGAATATAGAGGGCCAGCCGAAATAAGAGGCCAAGAATCCCCCGGCAGTCGGCGCGATTATTGGAGAGATGGCAATAACTAGCATCAGATAGGAGAATATTTTGGCCGTATCTTTTACAGGGAAAAGATCTCTGACCAGTGCGCGGCTTCCTACCATCCCGACACAACCGCCAACGGCTTGGAAAAATCGCATGGCGATGAATTGCTCTACGTTTTGGACGTAAATACACAAGATAGAGGAAAGGACGTAGATGATTAAGCCGGTATAAATCATCGGCTTTCTGCCGAAGCGATCCAATAATGGGCCGTATAAGAGCTGACCCAGAGAGATCCCGATAAAATAGCTGGAAAGGCTATACCCCACCACATGCTTAGTGGTCTGTAAGCCTATGGCAATATCTTCAAATGCGGGCAGGTACATATCGATGGAAAAGGGGCCGATGGCCGACAACAAGCCCAAGATAAAAATGACCAGCCCTTTATGAGGTATGGCTTGGGTCTTTTCCTCGGAAATGTGGACTGCTGTGTATTTTTTCAATGCGTTTTAATTTTTTAAAAAGGGTGGCAAAGATAAGGGTATTTATCCTGTTTTTAGACTGCTTTTTAAGGAAAGAATGAAGGGGAGAAAAATGGATTCTTCCAAATTAGTTTATATTCGCTTTATGAATGCGCTTAGAAAAATTCTTTTTCCTTTTGCTTTGCTGTATGAAGGGATCATCAGGCTGCGAAACGCGTGCTTCGACCGAGGTATTCTTACCACGAGGAGTTATGATTTTCCTGTGATCTGTGTGGGAAACCTCAGTGTAGGTGGGACCGGGAAAACACCCATGGTGGAATATTTGATTCGATTATTTCAACCTCAGTATACCGTGGCTACCTTAAGCCGAGGCTATGGAAGAAAAACGAAAGGTTTCTATAGGTTAAACGGAAAGGAGTCGGCTACGCAGACAGGTGATGAGCCCTTGCAGTTTAAAATGAAATTTCCCGAGGTATTGGTGACGGTGGGTGAAGATCGGCAACAGGGTATTGCGAAAATAAAAGCACAGCAACCCCATCTTGATGTGATCCTATTGGACGATGCTTACCAGCACCGAAAGGTGACGCCGGGCTTTTCTATATTGCTCACCGCCTATGGAGCATTGTATACGGCTGATCGGATGTTGCCCGTCGGAAATTTACGAGAACCAAAATCTGGCGCTCAAAGAGCGGATGTGGTGGTGGTGACCAAGTGCCCCTCTGATATTTCAATAGCTGAGCAAAAGCACATTCAGCAGGAACTTTCCTTGATGCCAGAGCAGCAGCTTTATTTTACAAAGATCGGATATGCGGATGCCGTGTTCAACGCGGAAGAAGAGTGTGATCTGAAGGAGCTGCCCACCAATTTTTGTCTAGTGACCGGAATTGCCAAGCCCGAGCCTTTGGTGCACTACCTGAAAAATCGCCAATTGACTTTTCGCCACCGTCGTTTTAAAGACCATCATCATTTTAGTGCTAAAGAGATCGCACAGCTCCAAAAAGAGCGTTGTATCATCACTACAGAGAAAGATTATATGCGTTTAAAATCGAGTATCCAATCACCTTCCTTGTACTATCTCCCCATTCAACAGGAATTTGTTGGGAATAAGGAGGGTTTTGATGCAAAAATCAAAACCTGGGTAGAGCGTGTTCTTCAACGGGAAGCATAAGCCCTGTCAAAAAGCCCCTAAAAATCGATTCATTTAGGATTTTTTTATCTTAAATATGATTACCTTCGCTTTTTCAAGCAATACTTACTTATTCATTAAATAAAATCATTATGGCTAAAGAGATACCAATGCTAAATGTGGCTGAAATTGACAACCATCCCATGCGACATACTGCCATTTTTCAAAGTTTTGATAACCTTAAAGTGGGAGAGGCTTTTATTATTCGAAATGATCATGACCCCTTGCCGGTCTACTATCAGTTAAAATCGATGAATGGGCCGGTGATCAAATGGGAATATCAACAAAAAGGCCCTCAATTTTGGGATGTCAAAGTGACCAAAACCACCGAGGATGCAAACAATGAGGATCCGTTATACTAAGGACAGCAAATTTTGATTGGTTGGGGAAAGCCGTTTTTTCGAGTAAGGGAAAGCGGCTTTTTTACGTTTCGTTTTTTTTGCGGGATTCCTTGATTCGAGCTGGAGAAACCTTATCTTTAATCCCAAAATAAGCAGCATGAAATTAAACCTTGTCTTTTTGAGTTTATCTCTTCTTTCTTTGTGTCTTTCTCCTGTGGTACAGGCACAGAAAATCTTGATTAAAAATGTAAAAATTTTCAATGGAGTGGAACAGGGAACACCGAAGGGAAATATCCTTATTGATGGGAACCGCATTGTCAGCATCACCCCGCAGCCAATTTCTTCTGACGAGGTATCGGTAACCATAGATGGGCAAGGAAAATACTTGATACCTGGTCTGATTGATGCGCATACGCATATAACCATGGAAGGAATTTCTTTTATGGAAGGCAAGGATATGGATGTGGTCACTAAAAATCTAATAGCCACACGGGCGGCAAAAGAGCGTTTACTGCGGGGCTTTACCACCTTGCGCAATATGGGGGGCAATGCTATTCCCCTGGCCAAAGCGATCGATAAAGGTATTGTTGAAGGACCCCGTATCTTTCCCAGTGGAGCCATTATATCGCAGAGCGGTGGCCATGGAGATGCTGGGGCGTATACAGCTGTCCCGCGTACGCCGATGGACTTGTCCTATGCCGAGCGCAATGGTGAATATGCTATTGCGGATGGGGTTGGAGAAGTATTGAAACGCTCCCGTGAACAGTTGCGACAAGGGGCCACGCAATTAAAATTGATGGCCGGGGGCGGGGTGGCCTCTGAGTACGATCCTATAGATGTGGCGCAATATACAGTGGAAGAATTTAGGGCCGCAGTTTCGGCAGCCGATAATTGGGGCACCTATATAGGGGTACACGTGTATACCCCTCAGGCGATACAAACTGCCATTGAAGGGGGAGTCAAGTCCATTGAGCACGGTAACTTAATGGATGAAGAAACTGCGGAATTGATGGCCAAAAGAGGGATCTGGTGGAGTGCGCAACCTTTTATGGACGATCAGGATAACTATCCGGGACGCTTTCCAGAAGGAACCTTTAAGGATCAAAAAATGAAAACCGTATGGCAAGGTACAGACCAAGCCTATAAATTGGCCAAGAAATACGGCGTCAAAACGGCTTTTGGAACCGATATCGTCGGATCTCCTGAATTGGCCCCTAAAGCGGGGAAAGTGTTGGCCAAGCTTAAAAAATGGTATACCCCATATGAAATCCTGAAAATGGCTACTTCCTCTAATGCGGAACTCCTGCAAATGAGTGGCCCGCGAAACCCCTATCCGGAAGGGAAACTAGGAGAGGTTTCGGAAGGAGCCTATGCCGATTTGATCATTGTCGATGGGAACCCTTTGGAAAATATCGATTTGGTAGCAGATCCCGAACGGTATTTCCTGCTCATTATGAAAGATGGGAAGATCTATAAGAACACCTTGGAATCCCTTCAAGATTGAAGCACCCAAAAAGAAGCTGTTGCCAAGAGCTGTGTTCCGCCTTTTAAGGTGTGGGCATTGCCCTGAACCGAACTCATTTTGGGTGGTATGTGTTCCTTTTTGTTGACTAAACTCTTTTTGAATTATGGATGTTACTCTTTTTGATTTGCTTTTGTTTTTTGTTTTTGGCGGGGTAGGAGTACTGATCAGTGGACTGATCTTCCACTTAAAATGGACCGGTAAGGAAAAGGATTGGCAAAGTCGAAATAGCCTTTTGCAATCTGAAGGGGCACATCTGAAGGAGCAGTTGGAGCAGTTGAGGTCCGCCTTTAGCCAACAAGCCGAGAAGACCGAGCAGGATTTTTATAGGCGTATTGAGGAAATTCGAAAAGAGCGGGAAGAGATTCGATTGGACAAAGAGCGATATAGGATTGATTTGGAGCGTAGGAATGCGGAATACTTGGGAGTAAAGGAGCGATTGGAACAACAAAAAGAGGAGCTAGAGGGTTTGCAAAGTAAATTCCACCTCGCCTTTGAAAATTTGGCCCACAGGATTTTGGAAAAGGAATCGGAAAAATTTACGCACCTAAACAAAGAGAATATTGAAAACATCTTGAAGCCCTTGAGGGAGAGAATCTTGAATTTTGAGCAAAAGGTAGAGCATAATGAAAAAGCGTCTATCAAACGCCATGCGGAGTTGGGTGAACAGCTCCGGTTTTTAAACCAACAAAATGCCAGAATCAGTGAGGAAGCCGTTAATTTGACCAAGGCATTGAAAGGAAATGCCAAAGTACAAGGAAACTGGGGAGAGATGATTTTGGAACGCGTTTTAGAGGGGAGTGGGCTAGAAAAAGGAAGAGAATACAGTACTCAGGAACACCTGGTTACTATAGAAGGGAAACATTTACAGCCGGATGTGGTCATTCATTTACCGGGTGACCGCAAGATGATTGTAGATGCAAAAGTGTCCTTGACAGCCTATGAGCGGTACGTCAATGCGGCAGATGAAAAGGCTAAGGACAGTTTTTTAAAAGCACATTTGGCTTCTCTTGAAAAACATGTGGAGGAGTTGAGTCAAAAGCGCTATCAACGCGTCTATAAGCAGGAAAGTCCAAATTTTGTTCTGCTTTTTATTCCTATTGAAGCTGCTTTTGCAGTGGCCTCCAATGCCTATCCTCAGTTGTACGCCAAAGCCTTTGACCGTCAGATTATTTTAGTAACCCCCACTACATTATTGGCCGTTTTACGAACGGTTGAGAGCATGTGGCAAAATGAAAAACAGACTCAAAATGCAACAGAGATTGCGGCTCAAGCCGGAAGGTTATACGATTCTTTTGTAAACCTAACTCTTGAGTTTGAGAAGGTAGGGAGGCAATTGGGAACCGTACAGAACACATATGATTCGGCCATGAAAAAATTAACTGGAAAAGGGAATTTGATTCGTAGAGTTGAGAAATTGAAAAAACTGGGTGCACAAACCGCTAAACAGCTGGATCGAAAATATTTACAACAGGCAGAGGAAGAGGAATAAAACCCCTTATTTTTTGAGTATACTTTTAAACAAGCCTTCCAGGAGCAATGCAATTCCCATTACCAATGCACAGCCAAATACGTTAAGCCATAAATAGGGCATCCAGTCCCACCACCAACCCATAATCACAATGAGTTGTGTGAGAATTGCCGCAACGAATACGCTTCTGCTTTGGACCTTTTTTACGAAAAAGGCCAATAGGAAGATTCCGAGAACGTTTCCGTAGAAAATAGAGCCGATGATGTTGACCAGTTGGATGAGGTTGTCAAAAAGATTGGCCGTACACGCTACCAGAATGGCCAATCCACCCCATAATAGAGTAAACCAACGAGAAGCCTTGAGGTAATGTGCATTGCTTTTCTTTTGCTTTTGATTGCGTTTGTACAGGTCGATGACCGTTGTGGAGGCC
>JAJYSO010000086.1 GCA_021793535.1 Bacteroidota bacterium
GCCTATACCGGTTAATGCGGCATACTTTTTAAGGGATTTATTTTGCGAGGGCTTCGGCTTTTCGTTGTTTTTTTGATTTTTGGTCATCATTGGGGGTATTGGCGGGACGTGAATGTTTCATCGTACAGGTTCCATTTAAGTGAGCTCCGGCTTCTACGGATAATCGTTGGGTAACGACTTCACCTTCAATGGTGCAAGTGGATCGAAGGTTGAGTACATTGTCGACGGTCAAGCTTCCTTTTAACGTACCTTCAATGTCGGCGTCTCCACAAATGACATCCCCTTCGATAAGGCCGGTTTGACCAAGGACGATTTTTTTGGAAGTTTTCAAATTCCCCTTTAGCTTTCCTTCGATGCGAAAGACTCCTTCACTGACAATGTCTCCGGTAATGGTCGAGCCTTGTGCAATCCGATTTTGTTCTTGTTGCGAGTAATCTCCGTTCTTCATGCTTTTTTTGGTTTTTGAGTTAAACATGCCTTATTTATTTTGTTCTTTTAGCCAATCCAGATATTGAGCTAATGATTTATGAATCAGTATCTTTTCGTAATTTAAGGAGGAGATTTCAAAATGGTCATAAGGGAGTTGATCATCCAGCTTTTTGTTCAGTAAATCTCTAAACTCGGTGAGCCCTAAAACACTTCTCAGTCCATGAATGATGACAAAAGTATCGCCTGGGGCGTACTGGTCTATAGAGGTGTGTAGCCACTCGAAATGCTCTTTTTCTATATAGGTGTCGAGCTGCTTTTGTAAGGCGATGGCGGTTTGGGGATCCTCTTCTGGGATGCGGTAGATGAGTTTTTGTTGGACCCAGGGGTCCGCCACAAAGGTTTCGTCTTTGATCTGGGGCAGGGACTGTTCTAGAATTTCACGCGCCTTTTCTCCTTCGATGCGATGGGGATAAGTCATAGCTACATGCTGTAGTTCTTTTTCATAAGCTGAAATTCCGTAGACGCGGCCCGTAATGATGGCTTTTAACAGTTCCATTTTAGCTAAGATGGGGTCATCTGCAAAAGCGCGCGTTTCTTTTTCTAGAGCTTCTAAGGTTTCACGGTATTGGCCCGACTGATAAGCCTTGTAGAGCTCCTCATAAACTTTTTCGGGATTGCCTGCATCGGATGTATAGGCGTTCGGATCGTTCAGAACTTGAGCATATCTGGAGTCCGGATAGTCCTTTAAGATGAGCGACCGGTAGAAAGCTGCTTTGTCGGAATGTCCTAAGCGTTGGTGTAATTTGTATAGCCGATAGGCAGAAGGTTTGATGAGCTCGGGGTTTGTGCTGACCGCTAACAAGCGTTCAAAGCGATTTGCGGCCAGTTCATCTTCGTGAAGTCTTTCGTCGTATATCAATCCCAATTGGTAATAGGCAAAGCTTCTTTCTTCTGCTAAATGATTCAGCTCTTCTGGATCATTAGGCAGGTATTGGAGGTAGGTTTCGACTTGGTATTTCGGGTCGTTTTCGATTTGTGCTATCACCTCGGCTTTGGTCGGCTCTGTCGGCGTATTAGCTCTTCTTTTTTCAGCAGCTGAGCGCGTATTTTTCATACGCCAATTGTCCTGTAATGCTCGATTGCCCCATATTTTTTGAAAAGTGAGCTGGCCTTGTTGAACCTGTGTGGGATTGTAAAAATAAAAGGATGCACTCCCTGAGAAAGAAGGGAGGGAAAAAGAGACCGCGCGGTTGCCTTTTTTGTTTTTTGTTTTTTTAGGGTTTTTCACCGCTTCTAAAGCTTGTTTTTTAAGGCTGTCCAAATGAGCGGATAAATAAGCCTCTCTATGGAAAGGATCCATCTCGGCCAACCGAAGGATACTGTCATTTTTATGAGCGATCTCCTCGAAGTGATTGATGTCCATCAAGCTGAGTCTTCTTTTTTTGAGTGCTCTATAAGTACGAGAAGAGGCTGGAACATTCACCATAGTACTGTCATAGTAGGCTGCGGCTAAGGGAAAGTCTTGATGGTCAAAATAATAATCTGCCAGATTTTGATAGATGGCATAGCTCAACTGGTGATCCCCAGGGTTGGTCTGTAGGGCTTGAACGTAATAAGGCAAAGCGGCTGGCATGGAATCTAATGCGCGGTATACTTCGGCTAGTTCATAATTTATCAAGCTTCTATAGGGCTTGAGTTCCCAATCCTTGAGGCGCTTTTTTAAGTCCGCCAGCTGTGTTTTTTGCTCTGCTTCACCACTGTTTTCGCGAGCGAGACGAAGGGCCTTCATATAGGCATGAATCCAATACTCTCTGGGGATTTTGCGGTTCAAACTCACCATGTGTTGATACTGCTCAAGGGCCTGTTCTGGGCGTTCCATTTTTTCCAACAGCTGTCCTTTTATATAGTGATAGCGGCCTTTGTGCTCCTTGTCCTCTGCTCCGGTAAGGGCCAGGTCTAAAGCTGCTAAAGCCTGTTGGTTTTGCTTGGTATTTATATAAGCTTGTGCCAGTGTACTGGCTGCTTCTCTGAGGTTAGCTTTGTTGAGCTTAAATGGGGTAATGGTGTCTTTGACAGCCTCTTCTGTGCTATAGTCGCTGTTGTTTAAAAGATAAGAGAGCCGCTGGATGACCCGTTCTTCATTATTGCCTAGGCGTAAGTAGGTCTTTTCAATCCATATATCGGCTGTGGTTAAAAAGTTTTGGTCCTCATAGCGGTTTAAGATGTAGTTAAAGGCTTCCAAGGCCGGGAAGTAACGTTGTTGGTAGTATCGCGTTTTACCGAGTAATAAAAAAGCTTCTTTAATGCGTTGATTGCGTTCCACACCTTTGAAGAGCATACTGTGCTTTTGGATGGCTTTGACCGCTTTTTCTTCGGCGATTTCAAAGGAAGTGTTCTCTTGGTAGGTAGCCAGAGTAGCGGCAAAGGCATCTGCTGAATTGGGTTCGTGTATAGGGCCGATTTGCCTGGGCGTATGTTGCCGAGTGCCCCGCTGTAGCGGGGAGGAAATAAAAGGTTGACTGCCCATTCCCATTCCTGGTCCTCCATATCTTTGATTGGATGGTGTAGAGGAGTAATTGGTGTTGTAAGTGGTTGTATTAGAAGGGTAGCCGTTTGCGGCAAGGGGATATTGTTGATCTTGTGGGTATGCAGCGGGAGCCGAATGTTGAGGGGTATTGTTGAATGTGCGCTGAGCAGCGGTGAGTTGCTGTGTATTTCGAAGCTGACTGGGGGTGTTGGAAAGGGAAAAGAACTCTTCTCTTCCCGAAGGATTGGACAGGGCTTGTCTCTGGTTTTCATTTTGCAGCTGAAAATTTTCGTTGAGCTGCTTTTCGCGTTCTTTTCGAATGAGTTGGATGCGCTGTTGTGGGACGAGTTCTTCCTCAGGATCCGCATAGTCTTCAGTCTGAGGAGGTTCCGGTTGCGGATCTTGGCCCGGCTGAGGGATCATCCTTCCGTAAATGATTTTCTCTTTGTCATTGAAGAGTGGTTCAATGGGCAAAAGGTGCCAGTAGTCATCTTGATAGCTTTCTGCAATACGGGTTTTGCCGTTTTCCAAAGCCAAATTACCGTGATAAATGGTGTTGTAGTAGCTGGTTAGGGCATGGTAATTTCGGTTTAGCCATCGGTCTTCTTTTCGGGAACAGGCGAAGGACACGAAAATCAATGCCCCCACACTGATTCTTTTGATAAAAATAGCTCGGCTTGTCACGATATGCTCATTTGTCTGTGCGTTTAGAAAAACGCAATTTACGCTCCAGAAATAAAGAGTAAAAATACGCTTCTTTTGGAAGAAAGTGTGCAGAAAGCCCAAAAATACAAAAAATCGCGAGGAACCTGAAAATTTCAAGGAAGGGCATGGCCCCCGATTTTGAGATTTAAAATTGGGATTCATAATAATGATTATTCTCAAGCTTCCTTATATTTGCGCCAAAGTGATAATAAAGATGATAAAGTGGATCGCCGCTTTTTTAGGCGCCATGTATTGGCGGTTTCCAGGAGCAATTTTAGGTTTTTTTGTGGGTTACCTGATTGAAATGTATATGCGAAATCAGGCTCGTAGAAACCCAAATACAGCTTCTTCAAGAGGATATTCCTATGGGCGTCCGGTACAGGTGGGGGTTTTTAATTTTGAAGTCAATTTGCTTTCTTTAGCCGCAGTGGTGATCAAAGCGGACGGGTCCATCAGTCAAAGAGAATTGGATTATGTACGCGTATTCTTTGTACAGCAGTTTGGGAAAGAACGTGCGAATGCCACGTTTAAAATCTTTAACGATGAAATCAAACGACAGCAGATAGCGCTTTCAGAAATCTGCAATCGTTTGCGCATGTACTCTACGTATGAAATGCGCTTGCAGATTCTTCATTTTTTATTTGGTATTGCCAATGCTGATGGGCAAATTCACCGTGCTGAGGAAGACATTCTTCGACAGATTACAAGACAACTCAACATTCATCACGGTGATTTTGAGAGCATCAAAGCCATGTTTTTGACCGAGAGTGCAGACAATGCGTATAAAATTCTGGAAGTGGATAAAAAGGCTTCGGAGGCGGAGATTAAAAAAGCCTATCGAGAAATGGTAAAGAAATACCACCCGGACAGGCTTTCGGGAATGGATGAAGCTTATATCAAAGGCGCTCGTGAAAAATTTGAAAAGGTACAAGAAGCTTATGACCGGATCAAAAAGGAGCGAGGTTTTTAAGTTGTCTGTACTGCTGTTAAGAGAAGGTGACTCATGCTAAGACCAACGTTTATCCAAAAATGGCATTGAGTTCCTTTGCCAATCGTATTCCTCCTTTTTGTAGTTGTTCTCGAACAACCTCCATCCAATTGTAGGCATAGTCGTATCCCAAATGCTTTCCGTTTTGAGCAGAAGCGTAAATCTTGTCGGCTATCTGGACGGATTCCGCTAGCCAATCTACAGGGGTGCCCTGTTGTATGGTGCGGATTTTGTTTGGAGATAGTGAAAGTTCATTAGCAGCCAATTCCGAATAGCTCATCTTAAAGTAATCCAATAAATCCGAATCCCAGACTTTATGGAGGTTGCTCGCCTGTCCAAACCAGAAAACTTGGATGGTGTTTCCGCCTTTATCCTCTGGGCGGCCTACGTGCAAAGGTTGGTGCAGGTCCCCGATTAAATGGATGAGCATCTTTAAGTAAAAACGTTTTTTTTCGACGGGAGTAGCCGGATCTTTAAGGCCTTTTTTAATGGTGTCTAAAGCTGCGATGATATGGGGGCCTAAATCTTCCTTGGTCTGCTGATAGGTTTGACCTTCGGGAATATTGACATAATGCCAGACGCTGTATTGGTCATAGCTGGGGTCGCTTTTGATGTCGTCCCCATATGTGGAGACCAGTGCCATACCTTCTCCCTGAAGAAGCTTATCGATGTTCTTTTTTGCTTTTTTAGTCAGGTACTTTGTGGCAATTTGAGCGGTTGCTCTATGGCCGGTCTTTCCCCAGTTTGGCGCTTTTGCCATAAGCAGTGCAGGAAAAAAGGCAACCCATAAGAAAAATATTTTGTGCATGGCGTAATTACGTTTGTTGATGGCCGTAAAAGTAGCAAATGCAAAGCTTAAGTCAGGCTAAATTGTAGAAATTATAACGGGAAAACAACGAGGGTGATCCTTAAGAAGGCTGGGGGGTAAAAAAGAAATGGTGAAGGGGGTTTCCTATAGAGGCGACAGTTGTTTTGAAGCCCTTCTTTGGACTCCGTCTAAATAGGAGGTTAGACAGAACTTTTGAGGATTAATTCCTTAACTTGTCTTGTGGTGAATCGGATGATTTGCTGTTAAAAATAGAATGCTTATGTCAAAAAATAAAAACGATAAGCCCATTGTTGCTCAAAACAGCCCGATGGGTGTAGCTTTAGAAAAAGGAAAAGTATATCGGTGGTGTACTTGTGGGCGGGCGTCAACACAACCTTTTTGTGACGATGCTTGTGCAGAAACCCCTTTTGAACCTGTATCTTTTACCGCTAAAGAAACAGGTGAAGCTTGGCTTTGCCGATGCAAACAGACGCATGATGCGCCCTATTGTGATGGGCATCATTCGCAGGTGCCCGATCAAGAGGTGGGGAAGGCCTTTGCACTTGAGGATTACCAATACCAGTATGCGACCCGTCATTTATCGGAGGAGCAAAAAGAGGAGGCTTCTGATTCTGCGAGTAAGGAGGAACAGATGCCGGAGGCACACCCTACTGAGGAGGAACCTACCGTAGCCTTTATTCATAAATTGGCCAAGAATGGATTAAAGCTGTTCGGTCCCTATGGCCCTATGGTGGCTATGGGGGTTCCGCGTAAAAAATTACCCGATTGGAACGATATTCAGATCATGACCGCTCAAATTGCTCGGCAACCTTTACAGGAAGAGGCACTTGTAGGAACGGAATTGGTGATTGGTCCAAGAGCTAAAAAGCCCTTGGTTCTTAAGATCCCGCTTTTTGTCAGTGACATGAGCTTTGGTTCATTGTCGGAAGAGGCTAAGCTGTCGTTGGCCATGGGAGCAGAGCGTTCCGGTACCGCTATTGCTTCCGGGGAAGGGGGGATGTTACCCGAGTCTCAAGAAGCAAATTCACGGTATATGTTGGAATATGCTTCGGCTAAGTTTGGGTATAGCGATGATTTGTTGCCTAAAATACAGGCTTTTCATTTTAAGTGTGGGCAGGCAGCCAAAACCGGAACGGGCGGCCACCTTCCGGGGAAGAAAAATGTGGGGCGCATATCCGAGATTCGAAAATTAAAACCGGGGACCAATGCGGATTCTCCTCCTACCTTTAAAGATTTACATACGCCTGAGGATTTTGCTCGTATGGCTGATCATGTGCGCGCGCTCACCGGAGGAATCCCTATCGGTTTTAAGATGAGTGCGCAGCACATTGAAAAGGATATGGATTTTGCTATTGCTGCCGGTGCGGATTACATCATTTTGGATGGACGAGGCGGCGGAACGGGAGATGCCCCAGAGCTCTTTAGGGACCATATTTCTGTTCCTACCATTCCAGCACTGGCACGCGCCCGGCATCATTTGGATAAATTGGGGTTAAGCGGGGAGATTACGCTGATCGCCACCGGAGGTTTGAGAACCCATACGGATTTTATCAAAGCAATGGCGTTGGGGGCAGATGGCATTGCATTGGCCAATTCAGCCATGCAAGCCATTGGGTGCATTGCTGCTCGGATTTGCAATACCAACCGC
>JAJYSO010000087.1 GCA_021793535.1 Bacteroidota bacterium
CTACATCCGGCCAGATGAGGGGATCTATGCCAATATGCATGCTATTCGCCCTGACGAACAGCCCGATAACCTGCATTCTCTCTTTGTTGATCAATGGGACTGGGAACAGCGGATTGAGGAAAAGGACCGCAATATTGCATATTTGAAGAAAACCGTAAAAAAGCTGTATTTTATTTTAAAACGTACGGAAACCTTTGTTGAGAAACTATACGGTATCCAGCCTGAATTACCGGAAGATATTCACTTTATACACAGTGAAGAATTGTTACAACTTTATCCTGAGCTAACTCCTGAGGAACGGGAACGCAAGATCACAAAAAAATACGGGGCGGTTTTCTTAATCGGGATTGGAGCCGCCTTGACCAATGGGGAATCTCATGGAGGGCGTTCACCTGATTATGACGATTGGATTACCCCAAACGACGATGGGTACAAGGGCCTTAACGGGGACATTTTAATTTGGAATTCCGTTTTGGATAGAGAAGTGGAGTTTTCTTCCATGGGTATTCGTGTGAGCAGCCAAAGCTTGCAAGAGCAATTGCAAATCCGAAACCAGGAACATCGAAAGGGACTCTTGTACCACAAAAAATTATTGAATAACGAACTGCCACTCTGTATTGGAGGCGGGATTGGGCAATCACGCTTAGGAATGTACTTCTTGCGAAAAGCACACGTGGGTGAAATCAGCGTGGGCATTTGGCCTCAGGAAATGGTGGAAATATGTGCAGCCAACAACATCAACCTGCTTTAATTGCCTCCCCATATCGATCCTAGCCTCATAAAAAGAGCTCAATAGCTCGTGTAAAATGATCCTTTCGTTCGAATTGCTCAAGCTTTTTAATTATTCCGGTTAAAATGCTCAGATTTTTAAGTACTTTTATTTCCGTAAGTCGAATACTTGCTCCGTACAAATAAGCCTTAATGTCAAACAAATGAAAATATTGGTAACCGGAGGGTTAGGTTATATTGGCTCTCACACCGTTGTCGAACTACAGGAACAGGGATACGAAGTTGTCGTTATCGACAACCTCTCCAACTCCGAGCGATCCGTCTTGGATGGAATCAAAGCCATCACTGGAAAAAGCCCTGCGTTCTATCCAATAGACCTGCGCGATAAGGCTGCAGTTCTCTCCTTTTTTAAACAGCATTCTGACATTAAAGGGGTCATTCATTTTGCCGCCTCCAAAGCTGTTGGAGAAAGCGTGGAACGACCACTTTTCTATTATGAAAACAATATAGCCGCTCTGGTCTATCTTTTACAAGGAATAAAAAAGCACGGGATCTCCCATTTTATTTTCAGTTCATCCTGCACGGTATACGGACAAGCAGATGAGTTGCCCATCACCGAATACGCGCCTTTAAAAAAAGCAGAGTCTCCTTATGGAAACACCAAACAGATCGGAGAGCGTATCTTAGAAGATCTCTCAAAAATTCAAGAAAATTTTAAGGCTATTGCCTTGCGTTATTTCAACCCTATTGGAGCACATCCTTCGGTCAAAATAGGAGAATTACCCATTGGTGTACCGCAAAATTTAATTCCATTTATTACCCAAACGGCCATCGGAAAACGAAAAGAATTAGCTGTTTTTGGAGACGATTACCCGACCCGAGATGGAACCTGCATTCGCGATTATATTTATGTCGTGGATTTGGCAAGAGCACACGTAAAAGCTTTAAAACGCCTCTTGGACGAGGAAAGCGACAAGGCCTATGAAATTTTCAATCTGGGAACTGGAGAAGGGAGCTCGGTAATGGAGGTTATTCAAGCCTTTGAAAAAACCACGGGGCAAAAATTGCCTTATCAAATAGCAGGGAGAAGGGCAGGAGATGTCACAGCGGCCTATGCCGATACCCGAAAAGCAAATGAAATTCTAAACTGGACAGCCACGCATTCTTTAGAGGATGCGTTAGCCAGTGCATGGGCATGGGAGAAAATGATGGCTCAAAAAAAATAAGCATGAGACAACTAAAGGAGCGTTATCGGTACCTTATCGCATTGTTCTTGTTCTTGACTCCGCTGCTGGCTCTGGGGCAGCGAAAGGAGCTTCGAGAGGCCGAGGCAGCCATCGACAATGAGGAATACTACATCGCCAAAAAACTTCTTGAAAAAGCCGAACCAGCCATTTCAGACCAAGGCAAAAACGTACAGGCACGGTATTACATGGCCAAAGGCATCGCCTACCTTGCCTTAAACAGTGATGTATACGGAACGGTGGACCAGTTAAAAAAAGCAGAAGCTTATTTTAAAAAGGTGTCGGAGTTAGGAAAAAAAGCCGATGGAGAAAGTGGGCTTAAAGCTATCAAACAGACTCTCTTAGCCAATGCCTTGTCCGACCAGCAGGATGAGCAATACGAAGATGCCTATAAAAAATTTACGAAACTCAATGCCTTGTATCCTCAAGATACGCTCTATTTATATGCTGCAGCTACAAATGCTTTCCAAGCAGAGACGATGGATAGAGAAGCAATACGTCTTTTTGAAGAGCTTAGGAAAATGGGGTATGTAGGAAACAAAATCCAGTATGTGGCTAAAAATAAAATGACGGGGGAAAACCAAGTATTTGAAGACGCCAAGCAGCGGGATCAATACCTTAATTCGGGGTATTTTAAAGCGCCTAAAGAAAAGCGACTTCCTACGCAAGAAGGGAAAATCATGCGCTACCTCGCCGTCCTATACCTTCGAACGGATCAAAAAGAAAAAGCCATTGGGTTACTTCATGAAACACAGGACACCCCTGACAACCTCGAACGGTATAAAGACCTTACCTTGATTCACAAATTACTGGACGACAGCTCCGCCTATAAAAGTCATTTAAGAACGTTAATCGAAAAGGACACCACCAATAGGGCCACCTACTTCTTACTATTGGGAAAAGAACTCGAACAAGAAAAGGACCTTAAAGGGGCAGAAACATCTTTTCAAAAGGCGATTGCAGCCGCCCCTAAAAACAGTGAAACCTATTTGGGTATGGCTCAACTCTATTTAAAGCAACAAGAAAATGTGGCTCAACAGCTAGAGAAATTGGCAGAGCAGCAGCAAGAGGGTTCAGCATCTTTTCAAGAATTAACCAACAAGCAAAAGGAGTTGTTGCACAAGGCTCTCCCTCATTTAGAGAGAGGATTTGAACTTGAGCCCCACAACTTAAGGCTCCTTCGTGTTCTATACCAATCCAGTTGGGTGCTAAAAGATCAAGAAAGAATTGAGAAATACGGTAAATTATTGAAAAAGAAAAACCAAAAAGAAGAAGCCTCAAGTTAACACACCCTGATTTTCAAAGTTTTACTTAAAAATACGCGGCTGGCTATATTTCAATCTCATCTCCAGTGGTGATTAAGCGGAAATCATTTATTTTTGCAGGCAGAGCAGGTCACTTTATCGCTCTTTTAGTTTAAAAGAGAGGAAAGTCCGGACACCACAGGAGGGCATAATGGTTAACAGCCATCGTTTCGAAGATTCGAAATAGGACCAGTACAACAGAAAGCAAGTACGGGTAATGCCGTAGTGAAATCAGGTAAACTCTATGCGGTGCAATGCCATGTAAACTGGGTCAAGAGTGCTCCGCTCGTCCAGAGGGTAGGCAGCTAAAGATTATTGGCAACAATAATTTCAGATAAATGATAAAGCTCCGCCATTGGCGGATGACAGAATCCGGCTTATCGACCTGCTTTTTTATTTTTAAAATCCTGACGCTGCGCATCCTTTACTTTTGAGAATCACACAATTCTGTGAACTACCCACCCACACCAGAAGCGATGAATGGGTTTTACGCTCCGTTGTATAAAAATCTTAAATCTCCAATTCAACTAATTTTAAACTTGTATCTTAGAGCCCTTTGGCAAGTTATTTGTTAAGCTATATAGTAATGAAATTGAAAACTCAAAACTTGAATTTAAAATTGTTTTTTCTGCCCCTGATCTGCTTCATTGGAGCAAAGAGTTTTTCTCAAATCGATAGCCGAAACATCAATGCCGAACGGCGTATCGGTGCTGAAAATAGAAGTATAGAAAGCAGCAACCGAAGCATCAATGCCGAGCGTCGGATTGATCAAGGTCTGTCCACCGGAGAGCGTCCCAAATTCTTGCTCGGAGAACCCGATGCCCCGCTATTAGATGTCAACCCCAATAAATCCAAAACCTTGGATATGACCGAGCAAAGCGAGTACATCACCCGGACCATCAAATTCAAACCGGGATACATTCAGGGCTCAAAAGGTCGTGATGGCAGAATTTATAAAGAGTTTAGCAAACCTCAAGATTTAGGAAGCTACCGAACAAAAGGGAAATTTGTCAAAGTCAGTTGGAGAGATGCACAGGTAGTAGATGGCGATCGAGTGGACATTATGGTCAACGGGGAAGTTGTCGTGCGCAACGTCACCCTTTTAGCGCAATATCACAGCATTATCATCAATCTGGATGAAGGCTTTACAAAAATCGAAATCAAGGCATTGAACATGGGAGAATCCGGCCCCAATACAGCCGAATTTAAAGTAGAAGATGAAAATGGGCGAATCCTCACCCACGACCAATGGAACCTAACCACCGGGACCATTGCCCATATGGTGGTGATCAAAGACTAGCGGGTATACAAAAGCCTCGAATTTAAAAAACGAGGCTTTATTTTTGATGTCTTCTTACAAGTGTGCTTACTGCTTACCTGTGTTTTGAACTTTGATTTCGTCTCGAATTTCCATCAGCAATTCCTCCACAGTGGGCCCTGCAGGAGCTTCTTCAACAACTTCTTCTTTCTTTTTGAGGTCTTTTACTCGAGCATAAGTTTTTACAATCATAAACAGTACAAAGCCGACAATAATCAAATTGATGATGGAGTTGATCCATTTTCCATACAGGATCGCATTCTCAGGAGTTACTTCTTCACCATCGGCGTTATAGGCTGCTTCAGACAGAACAACTTTCAAATCTGAAAAATCCATGCCTCCTGTAAATTGACCGATAAAAGGCATCATAATGTCTTCCGTAAAACCGGATACTACAGCACCTACCGCAGTTGCCAATAAGACGGCAACAGCCAAATCGATGACATTTCCAGTCATAATGAAGTCTCTAAATTCTTTTAATAAATTTTTCATAAAAATTAGATTTAATTAGCAAAATAGATGAACAGTTCAATATTACGGATTTATTTTTATTTCTAAAATGAAAACCTTTAAGGATGGACCGAATCTTGCAGCAGAACTTTACTCGCCTTTCTTAGCTTTTTGAACCAACTCAATTTGCTCCAAAATCACCTCCGTTGTAAAAGATCCATAATTGATAAGAGCTTTTCCTTTTTTTATCCTTTCGAGCGTACCCACCGCCGCGCCACCTTCTATCCTTACGCGATCTCCGGGAGCATAAGAAGCCAATTTTTTCTTTTCTTGCTCTTTTTTTTCCGCACGTTCCTTCAACTCTTTCTTCTTTTTTTCCTTTCTTATTTTTTCAATTTTTTGTTCGGCCTCTTTAAAAACGCTTTGTAAACGCTGTTTTTCCTTTTGTTGGGCAGCCTTGTTTTTTTGATCCCGCTTCGCATTTTCAATACCGACAATTTTTAAAATTTCGGTAACTAATTGTTTTTTATTAGGGTTATGGAAATAGGCTGCACATAACTTATCAAGCTTTCTCCCCAGATGAATCAGCTGTTGGTTGCTGTCATAAAGTTCTTGAAAGTCTTCTAGCTTTTGCTGAACACGTTGGCTTTTGTCGTCGAGTAATTCCTTGTGTTCGGTGGTTTTTATTTTCTCCTGACGAAGCTCTTTGGTGGTCTTGGCTAACTCCGAACGTTGCTGTTGAAGCTTAGCGATGCTTCGATCAAATCGTATTTTACCCCGCTCTACTTTCTTTTTGGAACGGTTGATCAAACGATAAGGAATGCCATTTTTTGCCGCTACTTCAAAAGTGAACGAACTGCCGGCTTCCCCCATTTGGAGTTTGAACTCAGGTTCCATGCGCTTGCTGTCAAAATGCATGTTGGCATTGCTGATTCCCTCAGTTTCATTGGCCATTTTTTTTAGATTGGCATAATGTGTGGTAATGACACCAAAGGATTCTCGTTCATAAAACACCTCTAAAAAGGTTTCTGCCAGAGCTCCGCCTAATTCCGGGTCACTTCCTGTTCCAAACTCGTCGATTAAAAACAACGTATTTTGATCACATTTTTTTAGAAAATACTGCATATTCTTCAATCGATAGGAATAGGTACTCAAATGATTCTCTATACTTTGATTATCCCCTATATCACTGAGAATGGAATTAAAAAAACACATTCGGCTATAGGGGTGCACCGGAACAAACAAACCACTTTGCAACATGACTTGAAGCAGCCCAATCGTTTTTAAAGTAATGCTCTTTCCTCCCGCGTTCGGACCTGAAATGACAATGATTCTGTTTTGAGGGTGTAAGTGTATGTCCTGAGGGAATGTTTTTTTCCCTGCTCGGTTATTGTTTAGCAAAAGAAGAGGGTGATAGGCCTGTCTCAAATCCAATTCTCTTTTCCGGGTGATCTTAGGGAGAACGGCCTGTAATACTTCCGCAAGTTTAACCTTGGCAGAAACCAAGTCTATATCGGATAAAAGTTCTTGGTAATCACTCAAAAGCGTACTAAAAGGCCGGATTCTGTCGGTTAATTCTTTGAGGATGCGGTTGATTTCCTGTTTCTCCTCATATTCCAATGTGTTTAATTCTCTGGAATAGGTCAGCGTGTTCTCGGGTTGAATAAATACGATACTCCCTGTTTTGGAATGCCCCAGTACCATTCCCCTTATGCGTTTTTTATACATGGCCGTTACTGCCAGTACCCGTTTATTTTCAATAACAGATTCTCGAATTTCATCTAGATAACCCTGACTCGAATACCGAGAGAGGTCCGCGGAAAAGCTAGTGTCAATTTTTTCCTGAACTTGAAGGATGGATTTTCTAAGTTGGCTCAATAGGGGGGAGGCTTCCGTTTTTATTTCCCCAAAACGATTAATGACACGATGTACATTACTAACAATTTAGATCG
>JAJYSO010000088.1 GCA_021793535.1 Bacteroidota bacterium
AGAATGGCTTTTCCTTCTTAAATAGGTAAATCAACAGGGTCGTCATGGGAGTGACAAAAATGACCAAGATGATCGGTAAAGACCAGAACCCCAGCTGACCTGAGTGGCCGTACGCTATTTCTATGGTCCTTAAAGCAATAATAAAGAAAATAAGTGCGAGAAGTAGTTTTACATACCGATTAAATCGAGCAGCAATCGTATAATGCCTGAAGGCGTTATCTCGGGTAATGTTTACCGGATAATTCATATGATGAGGGTATCGATTCAAAAGACTAATGCCCAAGAACAACACTGTGGAAAGAACTGGAAGTAAAAATATTCGGAGCTTGGGACCCCATTTCACGACTGCTCCCCTAAAATCATATTGAACCGGTATTGCCTCTGGCAGGTTTGAATAGGAGAATGCAACCAATAGCCAACTGGCCAAAATCACTGCCCATCCGGCAATTTCAAGTCGCTTATCCGATTTTCGAGGTTTGATTTTAAGGCGCGGTCTTTTTTCTGCCATAAGAAACCAGTGTTACGCATTCCACTTCCAACTTCTGCTTTTATACAAAAGCTGTATAGCTGCTTAAAATTACCTAATTTTATAGAATCTGGTTTAGCTTTTTTCCAAAAACTCACTTAAAAAACGTTCTCAAGACACTCCTTATAAGGGGGTGGACAAAAATGCGGTCTCAATCTTGCCTCCTTCGGTGTAAAAAATGAAAATAGAGAGCACCAAAATCAGGTAGCCAAAGGCAAGCCTCAAAAACTTATTGCTAAAGCGGTCTTTATAGTGATTCGCCACCAAAACCCCCACTAATGAAATAAGGGTATTTTGAATTAAAAAACGCCAATTGATATGAATAGAAGGATTGAAGTCTCCCAAGAAACCCAATGTAGTGGTTATCCCTATAATCATCAAGGAGGTGCCCACAGCATATTTCATAGGGACTTTAGAAGTAAACACTAATGCCGGGATAATTAAAAACCCTCCACCGGCACCTACTAGTCCTGTCACCAGCCCTACGCCGAGCCCTTGCATCATGATTACCTTGTAATTAAAATCAACGGGGAGCACGTCCCCTGGAGCGTTCTTACCTTTTAATGACTTGAGGGCTGCCAAAAGCATTATAAATGCAAAAAAAAGCATAATTGCGTTCCCTTTAGTGATGATCAGCTGTGTGGAGTGTACGATATATTCCGGCAAATATGGCAAGACAAACCTTCTTACCAAAAAAGTCACCACCAGCCCAGGGATGGCAAAATACAGCCCTTGCTTATACAGCACTATCTTTTTTCGCATGCTGTCAATCGCTGCCACCCAATTAGAGATCCCTACTAAAAACATAGAATAAGAAGTAGCTAAATGGGGCTCTACATTAAAAATGTAGACCAATACAGGAACAGTCAAAATGGAACCCCCACCACCCAAGAGGCTAAGGGTCACACCAATAAAAAAGAACAATATACTTCCGATGATCAGGGTTTCCAAGGTCTAAGAATTTTTGCCCTGCAAAATTAAGCATTAAGATCCATTTTTCACAATACCCCGCCCTTATCGATAGCTTCATTTTGATTGCCTATCCTCCAATGTTCAAAGCAACTGTAAAAACCAAAACGCAGTTTCAAAAGAATCGTCATCTTTTATTCCAACGATATTTCATCCCTATGCTAAACCATCTCGGGGGCATGGGCACCGCCCCTGCTTCACGATATGCGGTATTAAAGACATTGGAAACATCCAAATAAAGCTGACTCGGGCCCTTCTGGTATTGCAAGCGAACATCTAAAAGCGTATAGCTTGAGTTGAGTTCGCGTTTAAGCGTTCGATTTTCAAACTGGAAAAAGAAAGGTCCATAAGTATAATTTGCCCCCACAATAAGTTGGTGCTTGAGGTTTTCCAAAACATATTTGGATTGCCCTTCCGATACAGATGACATGCTGGGGCTCAAGTAATGATACCGGACATGGTATCCGAAGTGTTGATCAGGGCGTACTTGAAAATCTTGCTGTAGACGTCCATATATACCTTGGACCTTGTTACTTCCTAAATTATGAGGGCTATACGGTTGATTCTCCTCTTCCCTCACCCAGTCGATAAACGCCGATATATCCCGATAAAAATAGCCTGCTTTTACCCTTAAGGTCTTGACAGTATACTCTCCTCCCAATTCATACTGCCAGGCTTTTTCTGAACCGAGGTCGGGATTTCCCACATTCCCTGGGGCCTGATCTACATAAAGGTCCGTAAAAGAGGGTAGCCGCTGTGCAGATCCTATACTGGCGGAAAACTTCCAATTTTCATCAGGCAGAAAAGCTACATCCGCCCCCGGATATACTTGCCATCCGTAGTCCGTATTGTAATTGAGATAAGCACCCATAGTTGCAATCCATTTCTGACCATACTTCCCCTTATACTCCGCATAAGCACCATGATTATCTCGAGTGTGTTTTCCTATGTTGGAGCTGTTGATTCGAGAGAAACGTGATTCCCATCCCCATCCGAATTCACCAATAGCCGTTCTAAAGCTCGCGTTCAGTTCAGCCATCAAGGCATTGGTATAATGTACGGACCGGGCCTGATCTAAATCATGCTTAAAATACCGATAGTCATCGCTATCATATCGATTGCTAACTCTCGGTTTTAAGGTAAACCGCCCCCATTTATGAACCGAGGAAACACTAAAAATAAAAGTTTCATTGATCTCTTCTGCATCTTTATCTCCGGGAGCCGCGTAGAACCCATTGGCCCCATAGCGATTATGGGCATACCCCATAAGGGTTTGAATAGCATGCTGGGGGTCAACCTTATAGTTTCCTGTGTAAAAAAGCCGAGTGTTATTCAAAGCGGTATTGTACCGCTGACCATTATAAAGATCTTGACTAATGGCCCATAAATGCCGTTGTTTTTGGGTAGCATAATTGCCTACCAATTCCACCCCACCGCCACCATATATGCCATTTCTATCTTCTTCCTCCCGTGATCGAAAAGAAGAGCCCAACCGAACATCAGCAGCGACAAAAGAGGTGTTTTCCTTCCGCGTAACAATGTTAATCGCTCCGGTTAGTGCATTGACGCCATACAAACGAGCAGCAGCTCCTCTTAGCACCTCAATGCGGTCAATTGCACCTAATGGGATGGGTATATTCATCATCAAATGAGCCGTTTGATCATCAATGAGTTTGACGCCGTCAAGTAAGACCAAGGTTTGCTCGAAAGTCCCCCCGTCCATACTGATGTCTGCCTGCCCTCCAAAAGGTCCTCGTTGCCGTACGTCTACACCACCGACATACGCCAAGAGCTCATTGACCGAATGTACGGGAAGCTTGGCAATGTCTTCCTGCTGCAAAATCTGAATATCTCTGGTAGACTCGCTAAAAAGCGTTTCTAAACGGTTGCCTTGAATGAGCACTTCTTCCAAACGATTTTCCTCTGCTTGTGTCTGGCCAAAAGCCAATTGAATAAAGCTCGTGAATACGCATAGCATTCCTATTTTTTTCATGTCTTAAAATTGAATTCGATTAATTTGCCACAAATATTCATGTTAATAATTTACTTTTGATAGTCCAGTTTAAAAATTATGAGTAGTCCAGCTATATCCTTATATACAAAATGTATTCAAATCGATAGACGAAAATCCACTCCTCTTTATTTACAGGTGGTCTATCAATTCATTCAAGCCATTCAACGACAATTGTTGGAAGAAGGAGACCAGCTTCCGGGGAGCCGACCCTTGAGTAGGGCCTTAGGAATTCATCGCAAAACTTTAATCGCCGCCTTAGAAGAGCTCGAAACACAGGGGTGGGTTCAATCCGTACCGGCCGTAGGGACTTATATCAAAAACCCTGAACATCTTCCAAAAAAAGGGAAAAACAGCTTACAGGCAGCCTTACCCGATACCTCAGGATTCAATTACCGTAAAAGTTTTCTCTTGGACGCTACCCCCTCTTCCTTCGCCGACAAACTCAAGTTTACCGACGGAACACCAGACTATCGCATCCTTAAACCAACCGAATTGGGGCGGTTTTATTCTTCTCTTCTCAAGCGCAAGAACAACCTTCAAAACAGATTGGATCCAGCAGGCCGGAACACGGGCTTCTTTTATGAACAACTCAGCTTCTATCTCAATACAACACGAGGGTTTCACTGCTCAAAAAACCACTTGTTGATTACCGAAAGCCGACAGGTACTCTTGTATATCCTTACCCAATTATTGATTCAAAAGGGAGATCTGGTTTTAGTAGAAGAGTATGGATACCCCTTGGCCAATATGATTTTTCAACAGGCCGGAGCACAACTTCATACCATCCCTATTGATCAAGAGGGGATCCAGGTCGATCATATTGCCCAACAGTACCGAGCGGGGCAGATCAGGTTGCTTTTTATACAACCCCAACATCAATACCCCACAACCTCCTGCCTCTCCGCTCAAAGACGTCATAAGCTCATAAAACTGGCTACCGAATTAGATTTTATCATTGTCGAAGACGAAGAATTTTCTGAGCTGACCTATGAGAAATCCACTCCTCTTTCCTTAATCAAGCATGCCCATCAAGGAAAATTAATTCATCTTGGTAGTTTTGGAAAGTTCCTCTTGCCCGGGTTTCAAGCCAACTTTATGCTTGGCCCAAAAGACTTCATCACAGAGGCTCACAAATACTTGCCTATTTTTAACCCTCCCGATCCCCTAAAAGACAGGGCTCGAGGAGAGATGATTGATGAAGGAGATATTCACCGTTACCGTCGAAAAGCTATCCAGGCCTATACTGCACGCAGAAATTTGTTCTCTGCACTACTCCTCCAGCAGGAGCTCTCAGAAATTTTTCAGTATACACCTCCAAAAGGGGGGTGGGCTTTTTGGCTAAAGGTAAAACAACCGTTTTCTCTCTCTAAATTAGTTGAAAACTGCAGAACAAAAGGGCTTTTAATCCCGAGAGTTTGCCTGTATCAAAACCGAACAATCACGGCCTTGCGATTAGGGTTCGGACACCTGAATGAAAGAGAAATGAAAGAAAGCATCCATTTATTGCACCAAGCCCTCCGCACTTCGGCTCAAAAAATTAATGACCCTCTCTCTAAATGATCATTTAATACCCGAAATTGCGGGTTCTAAACATGCACTATGGAAAAGACAAAAGGATACTTAGCAGCAATTATTTCCAACATTTCGTATGGCCTCATCCCCCTTTTTATCATTCCGGTCAAACAGGCCTCTTTTTCAATGGATGTCACCTTGGCTTATCGCTTTACCATAGCTGCTGCCTTGGCACTCCTTATTCTCCTTATAAAAGGAGAACATCTCAAGCTCAATTTACGTGAACTCTTTCTGTTGCTCTCCTTAGGATTGGATTACGCCCTTTCCAATGAGCTTCTTTTTCTGGGGTATGATTTGACCTCGCCTGCTGTGGCCTCCACTCTACTTTTTATTTACCCCGTACTGGTCGCACTTATCGCCTTTTTTGTCTTTAAAGAAAAACTAAAAAAAGGAACGCTTATCGCCCTTTGTGTTTCCATGTTTGGCGTATACCTGTTAACCATGGGAGACTCCTCTTTTCTAATTAATTTTCCCGGATTGTTAGCGGCTCTAGGTGCCGCTTTATTCTACGCCCTTTTCATCCTTACTGTAAATCGGGGAAACCTTCAAATCACCGCTTGGAAAATCTCCTTTTACTCCCTCTTTTTTGCAGCCATATATTACCTGGTTAAATCTGTAATCAGAGGAGAATCGCTCCTTCTACCCGAAGCCTCAACGATACTCTACTTTGCACTTTTTGCCTTGATCACCACCGTAATTTCCAACGTTGGATTAATTTATGCAGCAAAACGAATCGGGGCTACTCCCACTGCCATTATGGGGGCTCTAGAGCCTGTAGTGGCCGTAGTTATCAGCGTATACGTGTTTTTTGAAGCCACCAGTTGGAAGTTAATCTTGGGGATGCTGCTGATCATTGTAGGCGTCCTTTTTAATATTTTAGCCGATAGAAAAAGGCTTCCCCCGGCCCAAACCGTAAAAAAATAAACTCCGTATATTTTAAATAAAATTTCTAAAAAAAGTGCACGAAAGCGATCGAAAATTTTATTATATTCGTCCCAAATTTGTAGATTTTTCGTGAGGATTTTCATCTATTTGGTAGCGCTGTTTATCGTTGTACTCTCTGTAGTTCCCTGTAACGACTATGCAGCCAAAGCTGTGGGCACGGAGATGGTTTCCCAATGGAGTGCCGATCCTCATAGTGAAATTCAATGCTCCCCTCTTTGTGCTTGTCAATGCTGCCAAGCACAAATCACCAAATTCGAAGAGGTTCCCTTCTCGAAAAAAACAAAGCCCAATATAGGGGCGGCATTCTTCAGCTATAAAAGTCACATCGGACAAGAAATTCTCGACAACCTGTTCCAGCCTCCACAAGTTTAATATCTCTAAGAAGGTTTACTTCTTATCTTTTTCAGTGCCTCATCTAAGGCACTCCCCTTCTTTATTCTTTTATCGTATTAAACTCATTAAGAATGATTAATAAAATCATCGAATTTTCCATTCGAAATAAATTTATTATAGGCATATTTATCCTGGCTTGGATCGGAGCAGGAATCTGGAGCATGCAACAGGTACCAGTGGATGCCATCCCAGATATTACCGATAACCAAGTCCAAATCATCACACAAGCCCCCAATCTCGGAACAGAGGACATCGAACAATTCATCACCTTCCCTGTTGAATTGGCCATGAGCAATTTACCAGAAGTAGAGAGTATTCGGTCCATTTCCAGATTTGGGCTTTCGGTGGTCACTGTCGTTTTTGAGGAAAGCGCCGGAACCTACCTTCCCCGACAATTGGTCGCTGAAAAACTTACCGAAATTGGCGAAGAGATTCCCGAAGGTTTTGGAAGACCTGAAATGGGACCCATCTCCACCGGTCTAGGGGAAATTTACCAATTCACTCTTGAGGTGGATCCCGCCTACCAA
>JAJYSO010000089.1 GCA_021793535.1 Bacteroidota bacterium
GCCGTGCACTTGCTTCCGGTGACGGGACAGACCCTGCCGCTAATCAGTGATGGAGGAACGTCGATTTGGATGACCTGTGCCGCTATTGGGATGGTGTTGGGAGTGAGCATTAAAAAAGAAGAACAAGACAAAATAAAACAAGAAGAGGAGTTAGAAGATAATCCTTTGGAAATATTAAGTGAAGCCATATGAAGCCGCTAAAGATTATTTTATCGGGAGGAGGAACCGGGGGGCACATCTACCCGGCAGTGGCGATTGCTGATGAGTTGAAACGGCGGCATCCGACTGCCGAATTTTTGTTTGTCGGAGCAAAGGATCGAATGGAGATGCAGAAAATACCCGAGGCCGGATATAAAGTGGTGGGCTTGCCCATTGCGGGCTTGCAAAGAAGGCTGACCCTAAAGAATATCTGGGTGCCTTTTAAATTGATAAAAAGCCTTTGGGAGTCCAAGCGCATCCTTCGAACATTTCAACCTACAGTAGCTATTGGAACCGGAGGTTATGCAAGTGCACCTTTATTAAGAACGGCGACGCGGATGGGAATCCCTTCTTTAATCCAAGAGCAGAATGCCTATCCTGGAAAAACCAATATGTGGTTGGCCAAAGGCGCATCGAAAATCTGTGTGGCTTATCCACATATGGAAAAGTATTTTCCCAAGGACAAAATAGTCTGGACTGGAAATCCGATACGTCAGGCCCTGTTGGAAGTGGATTCCAAAAGAGAACAAGCACTTGAAAAATTTCAATTGGAGCACGATAGGGTGACGGTCTTGGTTTTGGGTGGAAGTCTTGGTGCACGGGCAATCAATGCCATAATGGCTAAATCCATAGCCTTTTTTCAGGCCCAAAACACGCAAGTAATCTGGCAATGTGGCCAGCTCTACTACGAGCAGTATAAAGCCTATGATCAGCGAAAGCACGTACAGGTGGTTCCTTTTTTAAAGGAGATGGATCAAGCCTATGCAGCAGCTGATGTGATCATTTCCAGAGCGGGGGCTTTGGCCGTCAGCGAGCTTTGTGTAGTGGGGAAACCGGCTGTATTTATTCCTTCGCCGAATGTAGCGGAAGATCATCAGACTAAAAATGCCCTGGCGTTGACCCAACAAAGGGCGGCTCTTATGATTAAAGAAAGTGAATTGGAAGAGCAGTTTGAATCCAAGATCCAAGCTTTACTTAAAGATGAGGTGGAGCGTGATCTATTGGGAAGAATGATCAAAGGGTTGGCAAAACCCAAGGCTACTTCGGCTATTGTAGATGCAGTGGAAGAACTTATTCAACTAAAAGAAACCAAAGCGGGATGAAAAGAGGATGGCAATACATACAGCTTTTGATTTTACTGGTGACGGTGGTTTTGCTGTATAGCTTTTCCTCGGGAAGGAATAGTCATCGGAGCCGTCAACAGATGGAGATCGCTATTCTTCATGAGCAAAACCTCTTTGTGACCGAAGATAAGATTCGCTCAATGGTAACGGGCCATACAGCGGAAGCAGAACAGGTCATGGACAGTTTAGATTTATATCAGTTGGAAAAAAACTTGAAGACCTATGGGCTCATTGCGGATGCTGAGGTGTATGAAACTGTGACTAAGAATGTAGGAATTGAAATTACACAGCGCGAACCTTTGGCCCGGGTGATGGGTACGCCTTCTTATTATCTGGATACGGAGGGTGCCTTTATGCCGTTGTCCGACGTTTACACTGCGCGGGTTCCACTAGTGGGGGCTATGGATTCTTTAAGCTTGGCAAAACTTTTTCCGCTATTAAGGTATATCGAAGGGGATCCCTTTTTAAAGAAGCAGGTGGTCAGTATTGAAAAGGATAAGGCGGAAGATTATATTTTGAAGCTGCGGCAACTTGACTTTGAGGTTAATTTTGGGAACACGACAGCTATAGAGAAGAAGATGAACAACTTTAAGGCTTTTTATAAAAAAGCAGAGAGGGATAGCTTATTAAAGCAGTATTCGCTCGTTAATTTAAAATATACGAATCAAGTAGTTTGCACAAAAACAGAAGTATAGTTATGAAAAGTAATGAAATTGCAGTAGGTCTGGATATTGGTACGACCAAAATTGTGGCCATGATTGGCCGTGCCAATGAATATGGAAAACTAGAGATTTTGGGAGTGGGTAAAACCAAGAGCCTGGGGGTGAGAAGAGGAGTGGTGAACAACATCACGCAAACCATTCAATCTATTCAAAAAGCTGTGGAGGAGGCCGAGTTGAACTCTGGACTTAAAATCAGTGAAGTAGTAGTGGGTATTGCCGGCCAACACATCAGAAGTCTTCAGCATAGTGATTACATTACCCGACAGGATCCCGACAAAGTGATCGAAGAAGCAGATGTCGATGAATTGTGTGATCAGGTGCATAAATTGGTGATGTTGCCCGGAGAGGAGATTATTCATGTTTTGCCACAGGAGTTTAAAGTGGATGGGCAACCTGAAATTTTAGAACCCGTTGGGATGTATGGCGTTCGCTTGGAGGCCAACTTCCATGTGGTGGTAGGACAAATTTCTTCCATTCGCAACATTGGACGTTGTGTAAAAAGTGCGGGCCTTGATCTCTCTGGAGTAACTTTGCAGCCTTTAGCTTCTGCTAATGCCACGCTAAGCCATGAAGAGAAAGAAGCAGGGGTGGCCCTTATCGATATTGGGGGAGGAACCACAGACTTGGCAATTTTTAAGGACGGCATTATCCGGCACACGGCGGTTATCCCTTTTGGTGGAAATGTCATCACCGAAGACATTAAGGAAGGGTGTGCCATTATTGAGAAACAAGCAGAATTGTTAAAAGTGAAATTCGGATCGGCCTGGCCGGGAGAAAATAAGGATAATGAGATCGTTTCTATCCCTGGACTGCGCGGCCGAGAACCAAAAGAAATCTCCTTGAAGAGCTTGTCTAAAATCATACACTACAGGGTAGTGGAGATCATTGAGGAAGTTTTCTTGGAAATTAAGAATTACGGATATGACGAACAAAAGAAAAAGCTAATTGGTGGGATTGTGATCACTGGAGGCGGTGCGCAACTGAAACATCTTAAACAGTTAGTGGAATACATCACAGGTATGGATACACGAATTGGGTACCCCAATGAACATTTGGCAGGAGATACCGATGAAAAAGTAAAAGAGCCCTTGTATGCCACGGCAGTGGGGCTGGTATTGAACAGTCTCAACCGAAAAGAAAAAGGGATTTTGGCTGGTGACACAAAAGTGTTGAGAAAAAAGGCGACAATTTCCCAGCAGGAAGATGATCGAGAGCCTGTCTCCGAACAGGAAGAAGAGGCATTGCCATCGGAGGAAATTATGGAAGCCAGACATCGAGCAAATCGCTATCGAAAAAATATTTTCGATAAGTGGTTTGATAAATTTAAAGAGTTTCTAGACAATGCAGAATAGAAGCCATAAGCGAATATAGAATATAAAATAACCTAACCCGGAAAAACTTAATTATTATGAGCACGACAGAAATGGATATTCATTTTGATCTTCCCAAAAACAGATCTAATGTTATTAAAGTAATTGGCGTAGGAGGAGGAGGCTCTAACGCTATTAATCACATGTTTAGTCAAGGAATTGACGGAGTTGATTTTGTAGTGTGTAACACGGATGCTCAAGCTTTGGAAAATAGCCCTGTTCCTATCAAGGTACAATTGGGATTGAATTTGACAGAAGGTTTGGGTGCCGGAGCCAACCCCGAAGTAGGGGAGCAAGCCGCCTTGGAGAGTTTCGAGGACCTCAAGGATTTGTTAGACACCAACACAAAAATGGTCTTTATCACCGCGGGAATGGGGGGTGGAACGGGTACAGGTGCAGCCCCTATTATTGCTAAACAAGCTCGGGATATGGATATCTTAACCGTGGGTATTGTGACTATTCCCTTTAAATTTGAAGGAAAGGTCCGCAATAAGCAGGCACAGGTGGGGGTTGAAAAATTGCGCAGAAATGTGGATTCACTTGTGGTGATTGACAATGATAAATTACGTGAAGTCTACGGAAATCTCGGGTTTAAATCTGGTTTCTCTAAAGCGGACGAGGTGCTTTCTACAGCTGCAAGAGGAATTGCTGAGGTCATTACCAATCACTATACGCAAAATATCGATCTTAGAGATGCTAAAACGGTATTGAGCAGTAGTGGGACCGCTATTATGGGGTCTGCTCAGGCCAGTGGTGAAAACAGGGCTCAAGATGCAATTCGAAAAGCCTTGGACTCTCCACTTTTGAACGACAACAAGATTACCGGTGCTAAGAATGTCCTCTTGTTGATCGTCTCCGGTTCCCAGGAAATTACCCTGGACGAGATTGGCGAAATTAACGATCATATTCAGGATGAAGCTGGCCATAATGCCAACATCATCATGGGGGTAGGAGAAGATGAAAACCTGGGAGAATCCATTGCAGTTACCATTATTGCCACGGGGTTTAATCCCGATCAGCAAGATGAGATTGTCAATACCGACTCCAAAAAGATTATTCACACCTTGGAAGAAGAGCAAACCTCTACACATGACCTTAGCCCACAGTCGCCAGTTGTAAAAAGAACCTTGCAAAGGCCGGCTCAACCGCGTAGGACCGAAGATGCTTCTGCAAGGGACACCACACACACTAATAGGGTTCATCATTTGGAAGAAGATCCGGCGGATGAGGAAGATTCCGTGCAGCGGGAAGATGATTACATCCCAACCACGGAGTTTCTAAAAGATGTGGAAGTCAATTATCAAGAGGTTATCTATGATGAGGAGGATTTTGTGTTTATAGATCAATCGGATCAAGAGGAAGAGCTTTTTGAGATGGAGCAAAATACAGCGGAATCCGAGGAGATTGAAGAGAATGAAATGTTGGTTTTTGATTTGCCTTTGGCCAGAAGTGATCAGCAGCAAAATGTTCAACAAAATAAAGCAGAAGGCAACACAGACAACAGTACAAAAGCATCCAGTTTTGAACAAATCGAACTGTTTCCAAATTCAGGCGAACAGGGAGAGACCCGCTATGACTTGCAAGATTATATTGAAAAAGAAAGAGAGTTGACCGAAGCGCGACCTGATCATTATGGAGAACCCCGTTTAAAACAGGAGGAAAGCCAAAGGAGTCCATCGCAAGACGCTAGAGGAATAGCTGGAGAGCCCTCTTCGGAGGTTGAAGAGCAATCTCAAAAAATTGATCCCTTAACCAGTTCTATATCCGAGGGATTAGCAGCTAGAGCCTCTGAACGTCGGGCTCGCCTTAAAAAGTTCAATTATAAGTTTAGAAAGAATAGCAATATTGAAGAAATAGAAAGGCAACCGGCTTATAAACGTGCTGGAATTGAACTAGATGGTGCTCGTTCGGATGCAGAAGAGGAAGGATGGTCCCGTTCAAGTGTTCAATTTGATGAAGATGGACAGCCGCGGATCAGTAAAAATAATTCTTATTTGCATGATAATGTGGACTGATTGGGGCACTCATAATTCATTATCAGGAATGAAAAAAAGAGTTGATTTTTAGATCATTTTTTGGATTAAATATTGAAATAGATTCCCTAAATTTGTGGCTCAGAAATGTGATATGGATTTAGAACGAGAGGTAATGGACCAGCTAAAAGTGGCAATGAAGGCTAAAGACCATAAGCGAATGGAAGCCCTTCGAGCCATTAAGAGCGCTATTTTAAATGCAAAAACGGCGAGTGAAAGACAGGAGTTTGATGAAGAGACACAGCTGAAGATTTTGCAAAGACTAGTGAAGCAGCGGTTGGATAGTATGCAGATTTACCAAGGCCAAAATCGAATGGATTTGGCTGAGGAAGAGGAACTGCAAGCTAAAATTATCGCTGAGTTTTTACCCAAGCAATTGTCGGATGAAGAGATTGAGCAAAAAATAGAGGAGATTATTGCAAAAACTGGTGCCAGCAGTATGAAAGATATGGGAAAAGTGATGGGGCTGGCCTCTAAGGAGATGGCAGGAAAAGCGAATAACAAGACCATTTCGGTTTTGGTTCAGAAGAAATTACGCTCCGATTTGTAATAAAGAAAAAGAATAGTGAATGGCCCCGTGGCGCAACTGAATAGCGCATCAGATTTCGGCTCTGAGGGTTGGGGGTTTGAATCCCTCCGGGGTCACTTAAGGAGACACTACCTAATAGTTGTCTCCTTTTTTTATGCAAATAAAAGCCTATTAACCAAATTGTTAGAGTCTGGTCATTTATCGTTCGATATTTGAAGTCAAAAATTTTGGATTAACGTTAAGATTGTCTAAAAAACCAGCCCAAGGTATCTCTACACCGCTTTTTTATACAGTTCGATTTTTCCTTAAGGTTTGCCTGTTTTTTCTTCCCTTTGTTTTTTATTATTTTTAGCCATGAGATAGAGGAAGTCCAATATTACAGTAGCCTCCTTATCGTCCACTTTAATGCCATTTTTTGCTAATATCATAATTGTACGCTTAACTGAAACCTTTTTATCGGTAAAATTCATATCCATTGCTTTTTGCTTATCATTTTGTTAATAATATTTTTGATAATCCGCTGTGAAAACCGAGGAAGATATCCCCTGTTTGGAAATTAACCTGGCGTGGTGAAATAAGGCTGACAAGATGTTTTTTATCTGCTATATCCAAACTTGAAAACCCTTGAAGGATTTTTGTAAAAGACCGACTTCTCAATTCGTTTTGTCTGCCAACATCCTTTAATTTAATGTTGATGTCGCTCAACTCCCTTTTCAAACATTTGGTATTAGCAAGATATTCTCTTTTTAGCTCATTATAGTCATCAGGTTTCAATGCACCTACCACAAATAACTTCCTCGCCCGGGAAAGAATTGATTGCTCTTCAATTAATTTTCTTTTCACTAGGTTTCGATTATGTAAATATTCTGCTTTCAGTGTTCCTGTATTACAGTCTTCCAAAATACTCTTGAACAAATCAATTGCTCC
>JAJYSO010000090.1 GCA_021793535.1 Bacteroidota bacterium
CTGAAAGAATCTCGACCTCCTCCAAACTGATCTCCTGCTGCATACCTGCAATAGTGATGCCGAGTTTACCTTCTGCTTCTATTTTGGCAATATCCTTGGCATCCAAAGCCTGTATAGCCTGAACAACCGCTTTCATATCCTTGCCAAATCGAGGCCCTAGCTTTTTAAAATTAGGTTTGATCTCCTTGACCAAGATCCCCGAAGTATCGTCAATAAGTTCCACCTCTTTTACATTAATCTCAGACTTGATCAAATCCGAAACCGCTCTGATTTCCTCCTTTACGGACTCGTCCAACACTGGAATCATGATCCGTTTCAAAGGCTGGCGCACTTTAATCATTTCTTTTTTCCTCAGCGACAGAGCCAAAGAGGAAATTTTCTGGGCACGCTCCATTTTTCGTTCCAAGGCCTCATCTATAAAACGCTCCTCCACTTCTGGAAACGCTGCCAAATGAACGCTCTCCCATTTTTCCATCCCACTGGTCTGATTCAAATCCCTATAGAGCCAATCCATATAAAAAGGAGCAATGGGTGCTCCCAATTTGGCCACAGTAACCAAAGCCTCATACAAGGTCTGGTAAGCCGACAGCTTATCTTGTGGATCACCCGCAGTCTTCCAGAACCGCCTTCGACTTAAGCGCACATACCAATTGCTCAGGTTCTCTTGAACAAAATCAGCGATCGCACGAGCGGCCTTGGTCGGCTCGTAATCTGCATACAACGCATCTACTCGTTTAATCAAACTGTGCAGTTCCGACAAGATCCAACGATCGATCTCCGGCCTTTCTTTCAAAGGAACGCTTTCTTGCCCTCCTGTAAAACCATCAATATTGGCATACAACGCAAAAAAGGAATACGTGTTATATAAGGTACCAAAAAATTTACGACTCACCTCCGCAATCCCTTCCAAATCAAAACGAAGATTATCCCAAGGGTTCGCATTCGAGATCATGTACCAGCGCGTAGCATCCGGACCGTAGGTGCCCAAAGTCTTAAACGGATCTACAGCATTCCCTTTACTCTTAGACATCTTCTGCCCGTTCTTGTCCAACACCAATCCATTGGCCACCACATTTTTATAGGCCACCTCATCGAAGACCATCGTGGCAATAGCGTGTAGGGTGTAAAACCAACCCCTTGTCTGATCCACACCTTCTGCGATAAAATCAGCCGTCTTTAAGTGTTGTTCAACCGCTGCTTTATGTTCGAAAGGGTAATGCCATTGAGCATAGGGCATGGAGCCAGAATCAAACCAAACATCGATTAAATCAGCCTCTCGTTTCATCGGTGCCCCGGTGGAAGAGACGAGCACAATTTCATCCACTACATTTTTGTGGAGGTCGACCAACTCATAATTTTCATCCCGCATATCCCCTTCCACAAAATCAGCATAAATATTTTTTTCCATCAACCCGGCCTCCACTGCTTTTTGCATCTCTGCTTTGAGCTGTGCTATAGAGCCAATCATCTTTTCTTCTTTGCCATCTTGTGTCCGCCAAATCGGCAAAGGTGTTCCCCAATAGCGAGAGCGTGATAAATTCCAATCGTTTGCATTGGCTAGCCAATTCCCGAATCTTCCTTCCCCTGTCGCTCTGGGCTTCCAATGAATACCTTGATTTAAAGCATACATCCGGTCCCGAACCTCCGTTACTTTGATAAACCACGAATCCAGCGGGTAGTAAAGAATCGGTTTATCGGTACGCCAGCAATTGGGATAACTGTGTCGGTGCTTGTGTACATCAAAGGCCTTATTCTCCTCTTTAAGCTGGATAGCGATTTCAACATCCACAGATTTTTCGGGAGCTTCTCCTTCTTCGTAATATTCATTTTTGACATATTTCCCCGCATATTCTTTCATTTCCGGGCGGAACCTCCCTTGCAAGTCCACCAAGGGTACTTGTTTGCCGTTTTCGTCTTTCACCAGCATCGGCGGTACATTGGCCGCTTTGGCCACCTTGGCATCATCCGCTCCAAATGTCGGCGCGGTATGCACAATTCCCGTTCCGTCTTCAGTGGTCACAAAATCTCCTAAAATAATTCGGAAAGCCTGTTCGGGATCTTCATCCGGCAAGGCATAGGCCATCAACTGTTCATAGCGAATCCCCTCCAATTCTTTCCCCTTGCAGCTCCCCACCACATAATACGGAATTTTTTGATCTCCTTCTCGGTAGGCTGCCCAATCGGCCTCGGTCTGTACTTCCTGAAACTTTTTCCCAAAATTCGTCTTGATCAGTTCCGCAGCCAAAACGACCGTCACCGGCTTAAAAGTATATTGATTATAGGTTTTGACCACTGCATAATCTATTTTAGGGCCAACAGTCAGTGCCGTGTTGGAAGGCAAGGTCCAAGGCGTAGTGGTCCAGGCAATAAAATACAGCTCTCCAAAGTTTTTTAAAGCATCCGGCAAGGTCTCGAGCTTCGCTTTAAATTGCGCCGTTACCGTGGTGTCGGTGACTTCTTGGTAAGTACCGGGCTGATTCAATTCATGTGAACTCAAGCCCGTTCCGGCCTTAGGCGAATAAGGTTGGATAGTATAGCCTTTGTACAACAGGCCCTTTTTATAAATTTCAGCAAGCAAGTACCAAACACTTTCCATGTATTTGGACTTGTAGGTGATATAAGGATGATCCATATCCACCCAATACCCCATTTTTTCAGTAAGGTCATTCCAGATGCCGGTATAGCGCATGACGGCCTTCTTACACGCAGCATTGTAGGCCTCCACGGAAATCTTATGACCAATATCCTCTTTGGTAATGCCCAACTCTTTTTCTACGCCCAACTCCACCGGCAGTCCGTGGGTGTCCCATCCGGCTTTACGATTTACTTGATAACCTTTTTGGGTTTTATACCGGCAAAAAATATCTTTGATCGAACGGGCCATCACGTGATGGATTCCCGGCAAACCATTTGCCGAGGGAGGTCCTTCAAAAAAAACAAAAGACGGCTGCCCTTCTCGGGTTGAAATACTTTTTTCAAAGACTGCATTTGCTTTCCAAAACGCTAATATTTCTTCTGCTATTTTGGGCAACTCAAGTCCTTGATACTCTGAAAATTTCCCTTTCATAAACTCCTTTTTTCAAACGATTTGCAAAGTTAAGGATTTTAAAAGATTAAGCCGTATATTTTTAAGTATAATCCCGCAGCTTCCCTTTAGCAAACCGCAAAGCAGCTGCGTTTTACCCATCCGGATTTTTAATACAATAGGGCCGGCACTTTAAAAAAGACTCTCTTCTAGCCCATTTGTTTTCAAATTACCGCAGCTCAAAAAGCTAAACCCCTGAAATAAAAAGGCTTATAAACAAAGTGCCTTCGGGGATTAATCCTATATTTGCAGTGTATTCGCAAAGCGAAATCTTTCTATTATTTTAAACCTTATATACTATGAAAATCAATTCTATTTTTGGGGCCGTGTTGCTGCTTGTCTTTACACTATCCAGTTGTAAAAATGACAAGAAACAAGAGGCCAAGGAGGAAAACTCCACCGAGCAGACTCAAAAAAAGGCAAACGAACAGGTCGTTTATCAGGCTGATCTCTCTGCTTTAAACAGCGAAGTAACCGGATCAGAAACTACCGGAAAAGCGAGCTTTACCGTTTCTGGAAACACGATGAAAGTAGTCATCGATGTAAAAAATGCCCCCGCAAACATGGAGCATTGGCAACATTTCCACGGGTTTGTAAACGGCGATGAAGCTTCTTGCGCTCAAGAAGACAAAAATGACGATGACATCATCGACGTCACCGAGACTGAAGAGGCTTCAGGAACCACCATGATCCCTTTCAATGAAATACCTACCGATATCGATTTGGGAGACAGCACCTACCCCATCGCTGACGAAGAAGGCAACTACCACTATGAAACCAGCATCAAAATCGACGATTTAAACGAAGCTTTTGCAAAGGCTTTTGACGGACAAGATGTGAATTTGGACACTCGTGTATTATACATTCACGGCGTCCCGGAAGACACTGATTTCCCCGAATCAGTAAAATCCATCGGAGATATTCCCGCACAGGTAACCCTACCCATTGCCTGCGGTAAGATCAGTAAGGTGAACCCCTAATCTTATAGGGTTCAACCCCAGAACAAAGCCCTGAAATTATTCGGGGCTTTTTCTTTTTGTGTTCCCCGGCAAATAAACCCGCAACAACAAGCTTCTTAGCAAAATTTCATTATTTTTACCGGCTAATACAAAAAGGGTTATGTCTTTTTCAGATCTATACGGCTCCGGCCGCCACATTCGAAATTTCACGCATTTTTCCTCCTTGGTTCATTTAGCCGCTATAGACGGGGAAATCAAGCCCGAGGAAGAAAAAGTCCTCAAGCGTTTAGCCATCAAGTTGGGAATTGATGATGAGAAATACAAAGAAGCCATGGAACATCCCAACGATTTTCCGATCAACCCTTCTCATCAATACCAAAGACGACTCGAGCGGTTATATGACATCCTCACCGTTATTTTTGCCGATAGCAGCATGACTCCGGTAGAAAATGATTTACTCAAAAAATACGCTGTGGCCCTAGGGTTCAACAATGAGGATTCTAAGAAAATCATGGAGCAATCCATACGGTTATTAAGTGGGAAGCTCAGTTTCGACGAGTACTTGCTCCTCTTGGAAAACAAATAAAGCAAGGACCATCATCAGACCTCTTTCCTTTTCTCTACTTCACTTTTAAGCGAAACTTGGGCTTTCCTTGTTTCAAAAAACTTATTTTTACAAGTTCACTCTCATCTTTAACATACGAAATATGGATAAAGGCATTCTAGAACAGTTGATCGAACATTTCCAAATTCCCCTACAGAGTCCGATTATCATTTTCTCGCTGATTCTGTTCATCATATTACTCGCGCCCATTTTATTGAAAAAAATCCGTATTCCGGGAATCATCGGTTTGATTATTGCCGGGATCATCATCGGGCCTAAAGGATTCAATATTCTGGAGCCGGACAAAATCGAAATTTTCTCTACCATCGGGTTGATGTACATCATGTTTATCGCCGGTTTAGAGTTGGACATGAACCAATTCAAGGCCAATAAAAACAAGAGTTTAATCTTTGGATTTTTCACTTTTATCATTCCCATGGCCATAGGTTTCCCGGTGTATTATTTCATTCTAGGACAATGGGATGAAAAAATAACCATGGAAGCAGCCCTTTTAACCGCCAGTATGTTTTCCACACACACCTTGGTCGCTTATCCCATTGTCAGTAAGCTCGGCCTGGCTAAAAACATTGCGGTATCCATCACCGTGGGGGCTACTATCCTGACCGACACCGCCGTTTTAATCCTATTGGCTGTTATCTTGGGATCACACAATGGCGGTCTTTCCACTGAGTTTTGGATTCAACTAGCCATCAGTATTGTGCTGTTTTCCGCCTTTATGTTCTATGTGGTTCCCAAACTAACCCGTTGGTTTTTTGAAAAGTTTTCAAGTGAAAAACACTCACATTACATTTTTGTCTTGGCTATTGTTTTTCTGGCAGCCTTCTTAGCTGAAATCGCTGGACTCGAAGCTATTATCGGGGCTTTCTTTGCCGGGCTTGCCCTGAACAAGCTCATCCCAAACTCTTCCACCCTGATGAACCGAGTAGAGTTTATCGGCAACTCCCTCTTTATCCCCTTCTTTTTCATCAGTGTGGGAATGATTGTCGATATGAGCGTTATCTTAAACGGCTGGCTTGCGCTAGTAATTGCCGGAACCCTGACGGTTGTAGCCCTGATTGGAAAATGGCTAGCGGCTTGGCTTGCCCAGCTCACCTTTAAATTTTCAAAAGGACAACGCGGAATTATCTTCGGACTAAGTGGTGGACACGCAGCGGCCACCCTAGCCATTATTATTGTGGGGCATGAGGCCAAAATCATTGACGACAACATCCTCAACGGAACGGTTATCCTTATCCTGATTACCTGTATTGTCGCCTCTTTGGTGACTGAAAAAGCCGCCAAACAAGTCATTCAAGACTCAGAAGACGATTATGAACTCGATCCGGCTATTGCCGACGAGACCATTATGATCCCACTGGCCAACACTCGAAACATTGAAAAAATGTTGGATTTTGCCGTCTTTATCAAAGACAAAAAATCCACAATCCCCCTTTCCATCTTAACGGTGGTCAAGAACGACTCTGAGGCGGAAAAGAAAATCATCAAGACCCGGGAAGGGATGGAAAAATTTGTCCGAGAAACCGAAGCCTCTGAAACCGGTATCGAAATCAAAACGACCATTGATCACAATGCTGGAAGCGGAATTGCTCGAACCGCTCGGGAAATCATGGCAGACCTCATCTTATTGGGCTGGCCTGAAAAACAAGGGTTCATCGATAAAATCATTGGAGATAAGATGGGAAGCATCATCTCGTTAACCAACAAAACCCTCTTGGTTTGTGATTTTAAGATTCCCCTGATCAACCAAAAACGCATTTTTGTGGTTGCTCCCCCAAATGCTGAATTTGAAGAGGGCTTCCCCATTTGGGTGAACAAGTTGGCCAGTTTAGCGACAGAGCTCTCCCTACCCATTAGCTTGCACTGTACCAAGCACACCTATGAATCCATCCAGCGTTTTCTGGATAAAAACAAATTAAAATTGACCATCGATCACCAAGTCTTCAGTGACTGGGAAGACTTCTTTATCTTAGCCAAAGACATCAAAGAGACGGATTTTCTTATGGTCATTGCCGCACGTAAAGGTTATGTTTCTCATGTCAGACATATCGAACGTCTACCTGAAAAACTGGAGCGCCATTTAAAAGACCAGAGCAAAGTCATTATCTATCCGGAGTAAAATACCGCTTAGGAGCAATCCTTCCCAGAAGAATAAATATGCTATTTTTCTGGGAATTTATAGTATTTAACCT
>JAJYSO010000091.1 GCA_021793535.1 Bacteroidota bacterium
TTCCGATCTATTTTGCAGCTTCTTCTTCGTGTTGCAACTGTCTGTGGATATTGTATAAAGTACGGATAGTACCCAAGTCTTGGTCGTCAATTTCGTAAGCTTTTTCCAAGTATGGGATAGCATCTTCCAACAATTTATTTCGCTCTTCTTGAAGCTTGTCGTACTTTTCTGAGTCTTCTTTTGACATTCCCAGTTCATTCATCTCTGCTACGATTTCCTCTTGTTTCTTAAGCAGGATGTTAGCAAGACCGCTATAAGCTTCTTTTTCGTTTGCGTCCTTTTCAATGGCCTTTTTATAGTAGTCTTCAGCTTTGTCGAAATCTTCGTTTTCCACGGCGGAGTGCCCGAGGATTCTATAGTATTCTCCAGCGTTGTCTGGATCTTTGTCTACCAAATCCCCGATAATTTCAACAAATTTTTCTTTGTTGCCCATTTCCAAATAGACTTGAGCTTCAGCCTTGTCTATATCGGTATCACCTGGATTGGCCTCTTTTGCTTGTTCGATGGCTTCAATTGCTTTTTCCTTATCCCCTTTGTTTAGGTATAAAACAGCTAATTGTTTAATCAAATCCCCGTCTTTTCGTTCGTCTCGTTCATCGGTAGGATCTGTATATTGTCCTGTTTTGACCATCATATCCCGTTGCTTCTCATCAGGAAAAGCTTGTTTTTCGCCAGATTCCTTTTCTACAGCCATGTATTGCATGGCATCACCTCTGTATCCCATATCCAACAATTCTTTATGGAGTCTGATGGCTTCATCATCGTCTTTAGCGTTGAAAGCGTTTCCAGCTGCGGCAAAAAGGTAGATGGTATCTTTAGGAGACAATTTATAAGCCGCTTCCATTTTTTTATAAGCGTCTCGATAATCTTGGTTGTTTTGGCTCTCAATACCACTGTTCAATAGCAATTCGAGTAATTCTTGTTTCTTGGGAGCAGCATCCGCATTCCCCAATTCATCTGCCTTTTTATAGCTATCAGCAGCTTTTACCAAACCTTCAACATCAGCATTATCTTTACTTTGCTCATAGTAAGAGTCTGCCTCAGCCATATAATAGCGGGATTGCCATCTGTCGTTTAATGAAGACAAATCTTCACTCTGGACATCTTCCAGAAAACTTCTGGCTTCATCGAAGTTTCCATTCTTAACCGCCTTTTCGGCGTCTTTGATCTCATTTTTCTGCGCGAATACCGAAGCTCCAATCGCCAGTAATAAGATGGATAGAAATTTGATTTTCATAATATTCATTTTAGATAGGTTAATAAAATTCACGTTTATTCTTCTTCCGAAGTATCTTCTACAATAGTTGTACCATTTTCGAGCTGCAGATTTTCTTCCTCTTCGTCTTCCTCTACGACAATACGAGCTACAGCCGCAATAGAGTCGTCCTCTCTAAGGTTGATCAATCTTACTCCTTGTGTGGCTCTCCCCATTACGCGGAGATTTTCAACGGCGATGCGAATGGCGATACCCGATTTGTTGATAATCATCAAATCGTTGTCGTCTGTCACACTTTTTATGGCTACTAGCTCTCCAGTTTTTGAAGTTATGTTTAAGGTTTTTACACCTTTTCCTCCACGATTGGTTACGGTGTATTCTTCTAGGTTAGTTCTTTTTCCGTAGCCGTTTTCAGAAACGACCAGAATGTCAGCTTCAGGGTTGTTAATGGCGACCATCCCGACCACTTCATCCTTATCACTGCTCAATCGGATTCCGCGTACTCCGGAAGCCGTTCGTCCCATTGGCCTGGTTTTATTCTCCTCGAAGCGGATAGCTTTTCCACTCTTGGTTGCCAGCATCACATCACTGTCGCCCGTTGTTAATTTTGCAGAAAGGAGCTCGTCCCCCTCTCGTATTCCGATGGCACGGATTCCGTTTGATCGCGGACGTGAATATTGTTCCAATGGTGTTTTTTTCACTTGTCCTTTTTTGGTGGCCATAATTACATAATGACTATTGATATAATCTTCGTCATTTAAATCTTGGGTACAAATAAAGGCTTTGATGTTGTCATCCCTGTCGATATTGATCAAGTTCTGAATCGCCCGCCCTTTGGATGTTTTACTTCCTTCAGGAATTTCGTATACCCGCATCCAATAACACTGTCCTTTTTCTGTAAAAAAGATCATGTATTGATGATTTGTTCCTACAAATAAATACTCCAGGAAATCTTCGCTTCGCGTAGTTGACGCTTTGGACCCAACTCCTCCCCTGCGTTGTTTTCTATACTCTGTCAAGGGGGTACGTTTGATGTACCCTGCATGGGAAATGGAGATGATCACCTGTTCGTCAGGAATCATATCTTCTATACTCAATTCTCCCCCTGCATAATCAATTTCTGATCGTCGTGTGTCACCAAAGTTTGCTTTTACTTCCTTTAGTTCTTCTTTGATGATCTCCATTCTTCGTTCCCGGCTGGCCAGTATTTCTTTGAGATCTTTGATGGTCTCCATCAATTCCTCATATTCAGCTCTGAGCTTATCTTGTTCCAATCCTGTCAATTGGCGCAAGCGCATTTCCACGATGGCCTTGGCCTGAATCTCGGAAAGCTCAAATCGATCCATTAATTTAGTGCGGGCTTCATCCGCATCTTTGGAGGCCCTGATTAATGCAATAACTTCGTCAATATTGTCAGAAGCAATAATTAGGCCTTCTAGAATATGGGCGCGCTCTTCGGCTTTCTTCAACTCAAATTCCGTACGCCTGACCACGACATCGTGTCGATGATCCACAAAATGATGAATCAGGTCTTTCAGGTTGAGTTGTTCTGGTCTACCGTTGACAAGAGCAATATTATTAACACTAAAAGAAGATTGTAACGCAGTGTATTTATAAAGCGTATTTAGAACAATATTGGGGATGGCATCTCGCTTTAACTGATATACGATCCGCATTCCTTTCCGGTCTGACTCATCTCGAATCAGAGAGATGCCCTCAATTTTTTTATCATTGACCATATCGGCAGTCTTTTTGATCATGTCTGCCTTATTGACTTGATATGGAATTTCTGAGACGATAATACATTCTCGGCCATTGACTTCTTCAAAATGTGCTTTGGCACGAACGATGATTCGACCACGACCTGTTTTAAAAGCCTCTTTTACCCCTTCATACCCATAGATTGTTCCTCCAGTGGGGAAGTCTGGAGCCTTGATGTGTTCAATCAGCTGGTCAATTGTTATTTCAGGATTATCGATATAGGCAATGGTTCCGTCCACAACCTCTGCTAGGTTATGCGGAGCCATATTGGTGGCCATTCCTACTGCGATACCACTAGCGCCATTTACCAATAAGTTAGGGATACGCGTGGGCAGCACAACAGGTTCTTCGATCGTATCGTCAAAGTTGAGTTGGTGGTCTACCGTTTCTTTCTCGATATCCGTAAGCATAGCCTCGCTGATTTTTTGCATACGTGCCTCCGTATATCGCATAGCTGCTGGACTATCTCCATCTACGGATCCAAAGTTTCCTTGACCATCTACCATAAGGTAACGCATACTCCATTCCTGAGCCATACGAACCATGGTGTAGTAGACAGAGGTATCTCCATGAGGGTGGTACTTTCCCAAAACTTCTCCTACAATACGGGCGGATTTTTTATGGGGTCGATTGGATGCCAGCCCCAATTCGTGCATTCCAAAAAGTACCCTTCGATGGACCGGTTTCAATCCATCTCGGACATCTGGCAACGCACGTGACACAATGACAGACATTGAGTAGTCAATGTAGGCTGTCTTCATTTCATCCTCAATATTGATAGGAATTAGTTTTTCGCCTTCATCCAAAGCCATATATTTACTTATTTGTTAAATTTAAGTTTGCGGAGCAATTTAGCTATTTTATCAGTGATATAAATAGGATTAAGAACAATTTATTAACAATTTATCCCGCGGCTGTCGTTGATAAGTTTCGTAATTTTGTTCTTATAAAAAGAGCTAAATTTGTTCATGAGGCAAGGAATTTGAATCGGGGCATAATTTTTGAGTAAAATTAATCAGTTTAACCCAATAAGGAGAAAATAGAATGGATGATAATTTTTCACCAAGAGTTAAAGATGTGATTACCTACAGTAAAGAAGAAGCTTTACGACTCGGTCACGACTTTATTGGTACAGAGCATCTGATGCTGGGTATCTTGCGTGATGGAGAAGGAAAAGCTATACATATATTGGATGCATTGAATGTGGATTTGGACTATCTGCGCCGTAAGGTTGAAATTTTGACACCGGCCAACCCCGATATGCACCTTTCTAACGAAAAGAAGAACCTTCATTTAACAAGGCAAGCTGAACGGGCTTTAAAAACAACTTTTTTGGAAGCCAAATTATTTCACAGCTCCTCTATCAATACTGCACACTTACTCTTGTGTATTTTACGGAACCAAAACGATCCGACAACAAAATTGCTTAATCGAATGCATATAGACTATGATTCGATCAAAAATGAATTTAAAAGTATGATTACACAAGAAGATGATTTCATGAGGGACCCGATGGCAGAGCTACCTTCTTCGGATGAAGCCTCGGATGATAAACAAGGCCGACACAACCCCTTTAAAACCGGTGACGGCAATACGGGCAATAAATCCAATAAAAAGTCTAAAACTCCTGTTTTGGACAACTTCGGAAGGGATTTAACGGCACTTGCGGCAGAGGATAAACTGGATCCGGTTGTCGGCCGTGAAAAAGAAATCGAACGCGTTTCTCAGATTTTAAGCAGGCGTAAGAAGAATAACCCTATCTTGATCGGGGAACCTGGAGTGGGAAAAAGTGCTATTGCAGAAGGCTTAGCCTTGCGCATTATACAACACAAAGTTTCCAGGATTCTATTTGACAAGCGAGTGGTTACTTTAGACCTGGCCAGTTTAGTTGCTGGAACCAAGTATAGAGGTCAGTTTGAGGAGCGCATGAAAGCTGTGATGAATGAATTGGAGAAGAATGATGACATCATTCTTTTTATTGATGAGATTCATACCATTGTGGGCGCCGGTGGCGCTACTGGAAGTTTGGATGCCAGTAATATGTTCAAGCCGGCGTTAGCCCGAGGAGAGCTACAATGTATTGGGGCCACAACTATGGATGAGTATCGTCAGCATATAGAAAAAGATGGAGCGCTGGAGCGTCGATTTCAGAAAGTAGTGATCGAACCGACTTCTGTGGAAGAGACCATTACCATTCTGAATAACATTAAAGATAAGTATGAAGAGCACCATAATGTACAGTATACGGATGCAGCGATTGAAGCTTGTGTGAAGTTGACCAACCGATACATGGCGGACCGATTCTTGCCCGATAAAGCTATTGATGCGCTTGACGAAGCCGGTTCCCGTGTCCACATTACCAATATAGAGGTTCCCAAACGCGTTCTAGAGTTGGAAAAACAATTGGAAGAGGTGCGCGAAACCAAAAATTCTGTTGTTAAAAAGCAGAAATATGAGGAAGCTGCAAAACTACGAGACGATGAGAAGAAGTTGATCGAAGAACTGGAAGTAGCAACAGCACAATGGGAGGAGGAATCTAAAGAGCATAAAGAAATCGTGGACGAGACGCATGTGGAAGATGTGGTTTCCATGATGACTGGAATTCCGGTCAATCGAATTGCCAAAACCGAGAAGAATAAGCTTGCCGAACTGGATAAACTTATTCGAAAAAACGTAATTGGTCAGGACCAAGCCATCGAAAAAGTGGTCAAGGCAATTCAGCGTAATCGAACTGGGCTGAAGGACCCCAATAAACCGATAGGTTCCTTTATCTTTTTGGGACAAACCGGCGTGGGAAAAACACAATTAGCCAAAGTTCTCTCCCGTGAACTTTTTGATAGTGAGGATGCGTTGATTCGTGTAGACATGAGTGAATTTATGGAGAAATTTTCGGTTTCCCGTTTAATTGGAGCGCCTCCGGGATACGTGGGTTATGAGGAAGGAGGAGAATTAACCGAACGCGTGCGTAAAAGACCTTATGCAGTTGTTCTGCTGGATGAGATTGAGAAAGCGCATTCAGATGTATTCAATACGTTATTGCAAGTCATGGATGACGGCTACATAACAGATAGTTTGGGCAGAAAGATTGATTTTAGAAATACAATTCTGATTATGACTTCCAACATTGGCGCACGAAAGTTACAAGATTTTGGTTTGGGAGTCGGATTTGGAACCCAGGCCAGAAAAAGTCAAGCCGATACGGAAATGCGGGCAATTTTGGAAAGCTCTCTAAAGAAAACCTTTGCTCCTGAATTTTTGAACCGAATTGATGATGTAGTCATCTTCAATGCACTGGAACGAGAAGATATTGATAAGATTATTGAAATTGAGTTGGGCAAACTCTATGCTCGGGTTCGGGATATGGGATATGCTTTGGAAATGACCGAAAAGGCTAAAGGTTTTATTGCCGATAAAGGCTTTGATCAGCAATACGGAGCCCGACCTTTGAAGCGGGCAATCCAAAAGTATGTAGAAGATGAACTGGCCCAGAAGATAGTCAACTCTCAAGTTGAGGAGGGCGATAGAATTCGGATGGATTTAAACCCCGAAAAGGATGGCTTAAGCATAGAAATCGATAAACCCGAAACTTCAGCTAAGTAAAATAGTTATCATCTTTATATAGAGCCCTGCTTAATAAGTAGGGCTTTTTTGATGGACTACATACCTATATAAGTCTCCCCGACTCCATAATAAACACTGATTATCAATACACTACAATAATCAGGGACTAAAACGGGGACTATATAAAATATGGTCCCCGTTTTTTCTTTTTGTTTCCATCATTTATTTTTTAATCATTCAATAACAATAAAATCAATCCTATCAACTTATCTTTTTCCATCGGGTCTGATTCTGCAATTAACAAAGTTAATGTC
>JAJYSO010000092.1 GCA_021793535.1 Bacteroidota bacterium
ATCATTCAGCATCAGAAACATATATCTGCTAACCGTAACATATTTTCTGAGCAATCCGGATTGCGCTATTTTACGTTCTATTTCTTCTTGTTTGGCGGATGCTTTTTCCAAATCTTCACCTTGCACCTCAAGGGCACCCTCTTTCACAAAATCCGGATTGATTTTACGCTTTTTCATTTCTGTAAATACTACTTAATAAAATACGATGCAAAACCAGTGCCAATCAAATGATTTTTCGCAGCTCCTCGAGTTCTCTTTTCTCCAGGTGCCTATACTTTCCCACGGGCAATGTTCCCAATTCGATGTTGACGACTCGAATACGCTTTAACCGAAACACCTCATACCCAAAGTAACCGCACATTCGTCGAATTTGCCGGTTTAAGCCTTGGGTCAGCACCATATGAAATTCCCGTGTTCCGGTCTTCCATACCTTACATTTCTTGGTTACCGTATCGAGAATGGGAACGCCATTTCCCATGGCTTCGATAAAATCCCTAGTGACTGGTTGATCAACAGTTACCACATATTCCTTCCCTTGATTATTTCGAGAACGCAAGATGCGATTGACAATCTCGCCGTCATCGGTTAAAAGAATCAAGCCTTCACTTGCTTTATCCAAACGGCCTATGGGGTATATACGTTTGGGGTAATTGATATAATCAATTATATTATTTTTCTCCACTTTGGTGTCAGTGGTACACACAATACCAATGGGTTTATGAAAAGCGAGATACGTATAAGCCTCCTGCTGATTTTCGATGCGCTTTCCATCCACCATAACCAAATCGCTAGGGCTAACCTTCGTTCCCATCTCGGGAATTTTCCCATTAATGGTAATTCTTCCCTGCTCTAGTAACCGATCTGCCTGTCGGCGGGAACAGTATCCTGCCTGGCTTAAGTATTTGTTAATCCGTATTTCTTTTTGCTCACTCAAAACATTCCTCCTTAGGGGTTAAAAAATTCAAAATGGCCTGATATACGCTTTCATCCCGCAGCCCATGTCCCAAGCCATCGGTTAAAAGAAGTTTGGCCTGCTTCCATTTCTCAGCCAGCTGAACCGTGGCTTGATAGTGTACAACTTTATCTGTTTTATCTTGAATAAATAAGAGAGGCATGGAAGACCAATCCTCTACTTCGAGAAAAGAAAAACGAGCCAGATCATAAGCGTATCTTTGTGAAAAATACGTTTCGAAATCGCGGTTCAACTTTGTATTCAAGCCAAAATTATCTCGAAAGTTCCGATGGTATTTGGCAAAGCTAACCGGTGCGCCCATCAATACCATTTTCTTTACCCCCTGAAAGGGATTTCTGTATTGCTCTAAAAGCAACGTAAACCCACCTAGGCTATGGCCGACCACTACCTGCACCTCAGCGGTTTCAATCAGTTTTCGAATTGCCGCTCCATAAACCGTTTGGTCATAGAGCCTACCTTGTGAGTGTCCATGTCCGGGAGCATCCAAGGCAATAACCCTGTAATTGTGTACCTGCAAATACCGGATGAGATCTTCCCAACGGGATACATTGCTCTCCCAGCCATGGGCCAACAGGACACGCTGCTCCCCCGCTCCCCAAGAATACACACGCAGCACCCGATCCATGATGCAGAGTTCTTCTGTATCGGCTGTTTGTAAGAACCTTTCTTTCTCTATAGGGATAACCCGCCTTTGGGGTTTGGAAAAAAACTGAGTGGTCTTGTGGACGGCCAAGCGAGGGTTCAACTGATAACACATATTGAGTCCCAGCCCAACAAGTTTCAACACCGCTTTCTTCAAAACAACTCTTTTTTTACAATACCTCGAACCAACTAGTCCTCCCAATCAAGCCAAAGATGCTTTACCTTCGCTCTTCTTTTGATTTGAGAAGCTTCTATTTCCACTCCCATCTGAGTAGGTTCATAGATTTCAGATTTATCAATGTCTACGTATATCGGAATACCCTCCAAAAAGATCATTGCCGTGCCCAGAGTGTTTTCAATACGCTTGATTTTATAATGTGCGGAAAGATCTTCAAAGGCCGTTCCTATACCCAATCCCTCCGGAGTTTTAAATAGGGTATCCATCACCTGTACAGTGGCAATGGTACTGGTACTGTCAAAACTGGTCTTAGGGTGCAAACGAAGCAGTTCCCGCTGACTCCCCTTATCATACACGACAATTTCATTGCGGTTAGAGAATTGGCTTGAATTATTCCTATCCACAACAGAGTCTTGGGAAAAGACAGCAGACAGTTCGGCAACGGTTGTCGTCGGGGTTAAGTCACCAATTTGATCATTTTGAATACGGTAGCGGCTCTCTTGCTGTTGACAGCTCCAAAGAAAAGCCAGTACCATCACCCCACCACATAATAGTTGTATACGATTCATGTTTTTTGTTACAAAAATAAACAAAGTGTACATACCAAATCCGGACATTTCCGAGAAAGCTCAAAATACAAACAAAAAAACAACTTCCACAAGGGAAGAAGATGTTCGTGCAGCTTGTTTTCTTCCCGATAAAAAAGCGATAAAAATGTTAATAACTTTGGTTTTAATCCCTTACAGACACAAGCCTTAAGAGATATTTATTGGTTATCTTTGTGGGAATCAAAAATATCGTATATGAGCGAGGAAAGTAAGAACAAATATTCAGCTGAAAATATTCAGGCGCTTGAGGGAATGGAGCACGTGCGTATGCGTCCATCCATGTACATTGGGGATGTAGGACCCCGTGGACTACATCACCTAGTAGATGAAGTTGTAGACAACTCCATAGATGAGGCCATGGCCGGTTTCTGTGATACCATTTCGGTGACCGTTCATGCTGATGGTTCAATTTCCATAGAAGATAACGGTCGAGGAATTCCCGTTGACATTCATAAAAAAGAAGGCGTCTCCGCCTTACAAGTCGTCATGACCAAGATTGGGGCAGGAGGAAAATTTAACAAAGACTCTTACAAAGTATCCGGAGGACTTCACGGAGTGGGCGTAAGTGTGGTCAATGCCCTCTCTACACATTTAAAGGCAACCGTTCATAAAAACGGTAAGATATGGGAACAAAACTTTGAAAAAGGCGAACCTCTATCTCCCGTAAAAAGTATTGGCGAGACCGATAAAAGTGGAACCATTGTCACTTTTAAACCCGATGGGGACATTTTTAAGGAAACCACCGTTTTTAAATACGAAACCTTGGCATCGCGATTGCGTGAGTTGGCGTTCCTAAATAAGGGAATCCGTATTACCTTAACCGATCAGCGCGTAAAAGAAGAGGACGGAAAGTATAAGGCCGACCTGTTTTACTCCGAAGATGGACTTAAAGAATTTGTGCGTTATCTCGACGAAACGCGAGAATCAATTATTCCAGAGGTGATTGCGATGGATGGCGAAAAAAATGGCGTGCCTGTGGAAATTGCCATGATATACAACAATTCGTATAACGAAAACCTGCACTCTTACGTAAACAATATCAACACACACGAAGGAGGAACACACCTTTCTGGATTCAGAAGAGGACTGACCACTACCCTAAAAAAGTATGCCGATAAATCGGGAATGCTCAACAAATTAAAGTTTGATATTTCAGGGGATGATTTTCGTGAAGGGTTGACAGCCATCATCTCAGTTAAGGTAGCCGAACCTCAGTTTGAAGGCCAAACCAAAACAAAGTTGGGAAACCGGGAAGTATCCTCTGCCGTTTCACAATCTGTTTCGGAGATGTTAGAAATCTATTTAGAAGAGCACCCTAGTGCTGCCGAAATCATTATTCAAAAGGTTATTTTAGCGGCCCAAGCTCGACATGCTGCCAAAAAGGCCAGAGAAATGGTACAGCGCAAAACCGTCATGGGCGGTGCCGGACTACCTGGAAAGCTATCGGATTGTTCTGAGCAAAATCCGGAGCTTTGCGAAGTTTTTCTCGTCGAGGGAGACTCCGCCGGTGGTACGGCTAAACAAGGACGTGACCGAAATTTCCAAGCTATTCTTCCCTTAAGAGGAAAAATCTTAAACGTTGAGAAAGCCCTTCAACACCGCGTTTTTGAAAACGAAGAAATTAAAAACATCTATACCGCCCTTGGGGTAACCGTGGGTACAGAAGAAGACAGTAAAGCGTTAAACCTAGAGAAGTTACGGTATCACAAAGTCATCATCATGACGGATGCCGATGTAGATGGGAGTCATATTGCCACATTGATTTTAACCTTCTTTTACCGGTACATGCGTGAACTCATTGAAAATGGCCACGTTTATATTGCCACTCCTCCTCTTTACTTGATTAAAAGAGGAAACGCCAAACGGTATGCATGGACCGAAGAAGAGCGAAAGCAAATCACCGCCGAATACAAAAGCAAAGTAAGTGTACAGCGATATAAAGGTTTAGGAGAAATGAACGCTGAGCAACTTTGGGACACTACAATGAATCCTGAGCACCGTATATTACGCCAGGTCACTATAGAAAGTGGAACCGAAGCCGATCGCATCTTCTCCATGCTAATGGGCGACGATGTTCCACCCAGAAGAGCTTTTATCGAAAAGAATGCCGTTTATGCACGCATTGATGCCTAATTAGCAAAGGTAAATTGAATACACAAGCCCTTCTTCAAAATTATGGAGAAGGGCTTTTCAGTTGACATCCTTTTGTAGGGGCTAGAAAAGTGAAGTTACACCAAAAAGCTTTACGTATACACTTTAATGGCAAAAGTGGATCCGTCAAAAACGCCATAGGAAAAATGAACCAACCAATCTCCAATATTAAAATAGGTAGCGTCCTGCCCTACTTCGATTTCCATGGGCAGATGCCGGTGACCAAAGACAAAATAATCGTAGTGTTTATGCTCTAATTTGCGCTTTGCATATTGCGCCAGCCACTCTCCCTCCTCTCCTAAGAATTGTGCATCTTCCGCGCCAGATATCAGCTTATTCTTCACAGACATATACTGCCCAAGGGGGATGCCTAAATCCGGGTGAAGCCACCTGAATAACCATTGTGCAAAGGGGTTGGTAAATACTTTTTTCATCCGTTTATACCCTTTATCTCCAGGTCCAAGTCCGTCTCCATGACCAATTAAAAAGTGCTTTTCATTAAATACAAATTCCTTTGGGCGGTGGTATACGGGAATATTGAGTTCCTCTTCAAAATATCCGTTCATCCACAAATCGTGATTTCCCACAAAGAAATAAATGGGAATCCCACTGTCTCTGAGCTCTGCCAGTTTCCCTAAAACCCTGACAAAACCTTTAGGTACGGCTGTCTTGTATTCAAACCAAAAATCAAACAAGTCACCCAATAAAAAAATAACGGCCGCATCCTCCCTTACCTCCTCCAACCAGCGCAAAAACCGTCTTTCCCTCGGCATACTCGCTTCCTTAGTAGGTGCCCCCAGATGATGATCACTTGAAAAATAAATCTTTTTCCCTTCCGGAATGTTCAAAATAATATTTTCTACAAAGTTAATTTATTTGTGAATCAATATTGCCCAAACACAAAGTCTTTTAAACCGATACATCTCGGGTGTTTTCCGGTCGGTGCTTATACTTGAACAAAATCCCAAAAAGGATAGCAACCACTAGCGCATAGCCAGCGAAAACATACCAAGAGGTATTCCAACCGCGCAATTGCTGAAAAACGTCTTCTTGCGCATATACAAAATGGTTAATCACCGCTCCGGCACCCAACATTCCAATGGTGGCTCCAAACCCGTTGGTCATCATCATAAAAACACCCTGAGCACTGGAGCGAATACTTTTTTCGGTTTCATTATCCACATATAGCGACCCCGAAACATTAAAGAAATCAAAAGCAACGCCGTAGACCAGCATGGATAGAATAAACATCCATACGCCGGATCCCGGATCCCCTACAGCAAATAGAGCAAAACGCAACACCCAAGCAATCATGGAGATCAGCATTACTTTTTTGATACCAAACTTCTGTAAGAAAAAAGGGATCAATAAAATACATAAAGTCTCTGAAATCTGGGACACCGACACTAATGCATTCGCATTATTGGCTCCCCAAGTATCTTCAAACCCTGGAATGTGCTTAAAGGTAGAGATAAAGGGATTGGCGTATCCATTGGTAATTTGCAAAGAGACTCCTAGCAACATTGAAAAAACAAAAAAGATAGCCATCCTCTTGTCTTTAAAGAGCCGGAATGCCCGAAGCCCCAAAGCATCGTAAAGCGTTTTCTTTTCTCCCTTTTGATTCACCGGCACTTCAGGCAGGGTAAAGACATACAAAAACAAGAGCAATCCCAAAATAGCGGAAACAAAAAATTGATTGTAATTGTCTTGAAAGCTGACAAAGCCGGATTTTCCCAAAAGATGAAGTGTAAAGGTACCGTCGAGAAGACCTGCAAAATTCACAAACCACATCGCCACAATAAATCCTACCGTACCAATGGTGCGAATCGGCGGGAAATCTTTAATGGTATTATATCCGCTTTCCACTAAAATAGCATATGCCGTAGAGTTGGACAAGGCAATAGTCGGCATGTAAAAAGCAACACTGATCGAATACAAAACAAAGAGAGGCGTAAATTCTACTCCCGCCCCCGATTGCAGCCCATAATAACCGGCCAATCCCAAAAACAGGCCGGCAATAAGATGGCAGATTCCCAATAGTTTTTGTGCTGGAATCCACCGGTCCGCTACAATCCCCATGATCGCCGGCATAAAAATGGAAACAATCCCTTGCATAGCATAAAACAGTTCTATTTTCGAACCCAACCCAACAGAAGCTAAATAGGTTCCCATGGAGGTTAAATAAGCTCCCCAAACTGCAAATTGGAGAAAATTCATGATGGTCAATCGGAGTTTTATGCTCATATGCTATAGGT
>JAJYSO010000093.1 GCA_021793535.1 Bacteroidota bacterium
TGCTGTACATATAAGAAAAAAAATGGTATAATTCGGTAAAAGGTCGTAAAATAGACACTCACTAAATGAATGGTAGGGGAATTAATAAAGAAACCTGTGTTAAAAAAGCATAAAACAAAAACAGTCGTTTGCATCCTTTATTAGAAAAAACTATCTTTGCAGAGTGATGAATAGTATTATGCCAAATATATTAGAAAATTGTAAGCGATACTTCCTGGTATTGGCTACAATGCTTTTGGTATTGCTTTCATCCTGTACAGCTAAAACAAGCATCAAAACTTTGACAGGCACCCCTTTAAAAACCGAACAGGGCTTACCGCAAGGAAACCACAGTTCCACAAATTCGGTTGAAAAATGTGCCGAGCTCGATATTGCTGATACACCCATCGTTCAAAATGTTTCTTTCAATGTGAGCGACTTACTGCCAGCCATTACCTTCACGGCTGCATTTCTATTTTTGTTTGACTTTCCTTCTGTAAATGAGGAGATCAAACATCCGCTTTATAGTAGCCGTAGAAAAATCCGCAGTTCTATTCCTATCTTTCTGGAATATCAGAAACTTATCATTCACCACACCTGCTAATCCCCTTTTTCCCTGTTGACTGAATCTGTTCAATCGGTTGAATTTTCATTGTTTTCATTTTAGAATAATTGAGGTCGCTTTTACGCGACCTACCCAAAGCTTGTAAAATACTATGATAAAATATATTATGGCGGCCATTTTTTTGTGGCCAGCCATTGTTGCTAGGTTTCCGCTATATACACAGCAACCAAAAGACCATACTTTAGGTAGACTATGGGCCAAAGTAAGCGGCTCCTTGTTTACAATCGTACAAAGCAATAATACTGTATTTTCTTCCTTCACATCGGGATTACACGATCAACAAGATAGGTCACTTATGCGCGGGTTTGACATAAGTATCCCTTCTGATAAATTAGACTACGTACAAGCAACCTTCATATTACAGCGCCATGATTCTTCGTATTGGGTGCCACACGAGAGTATCCTTTTAACGCCGCCGGCCAGTTACATTATAGCAGTAAAGAATGGTTTTATTAAACGCATCTTTGAAGAAGAGTGCATACGTCAGAACACATTCACTAAGATGTTCAGCTGTCTTTCATCCGATGAACGGATCCTATTAAAACCACTTGAATAAATAAAAAAAATAATGATATATAATAATGAATGCAATAACAATACTGAAAGGTAAATTCACTCTTTCAAATATTTTTACGGGAATCATGGCCGTTTTTTTACTCGCCATGCTCTTTAGCCCAGACTTTAAAGGGCTAGTTACACGGAATCTTATGAAAATTGGTCTATTTCAACCGAATGTTCCCACAGGTTCCTCAGAGGAGTTAGCTGGGAGTATAAGTGCCAATGAGAATAAAGAGAAGATTTTATTTAAAGATCCAGAAGGCTATGTGGTCGAACTTGCTGATAAAAAAGATAAAGTTGTTTTTATCAACTTTTGGGCGACTTGGTGCCCTCCGTGCATAGCGGAGATGCCGTCCATCAACACACTTTATTCTGAACTAAAGGATAACGATAAGATTGATTTTATGATGGTTGATGTCGATAACAATCGATCTAAGTCCGAGGAATTTATGGAAAAGCGGAATTTTGAGTTGCCTGTGTATACGCCGGCAAGTCCGATTCCATCTTCCTATTTGGGGGGAGCCATCCCAACAACTCTTGTGGTGGATAAATACGGTCAGGTTGTTTTCAAACATGAGGGTATGGGTGACTTCTCAAACAATGAATTTAAAGATTTTCTAACTAAACTTACTACAGAGTAATATGAAGAAGATATGGTTAATGCTCCTACTTGCAATAATAGGAGTGTTAGAGGCTAACGCCCAAATTTATGATCCGGTCGACTGGGAAGTGGCTATCGAAGATGTTCGTGGCAATGAAGCTACAGTCGTAATAACAGCAAACATAGAGTCCGGATGGCATGTGTATTCACAGTTTATTGACCAAGGGGGACCGATTCCGACAAATTTCAAATTTGACGAAAAAGGTTACTCATTAGTCGGATCGGTCACTGAAAGCCCGGAAGCAGTTTCGGCATTTGACCCGAACTTCAATATGCAGATTGCTTGGCATAAAGATGAGGTGCAGTTTTTACAGAAAATAAAATTATCTGAACCTTTGGTAAAGGTGGCAGGGGTTTTGGAGTTTATGGTTTGTAATGACACCAACTGTTTACCCCCAGAGGAAGTTCCTTTTGAGGTAACGGTCGAAAGCAAAGATTCCCCGGCTACAGCTTCCAAAGATTCGAAGGACATGGATCTTGCCGAACCGGCTGACGGGTCCACGTCTTCAGACGAAGAGTCAGTTGATACGGATAACCATGTATCTAGCCCGGCAAATGGTAGCTCTGCCGAAACTGATCAAGAACTAACCTCATTGGAAAGTTCTAGTACCCACGAAGGATCGGCTTCGGACGATTCTTCCGAAGATACGACACTATGGGGAATTTTCCTTGCTGGCCTCATTGGAGGCTTTGCAGCGTTCTTAATGCCGTGTATTTACCCCATGGTGCCACTGACTACTTCTTTTTTTACAAAACAGAGCGGTAGCCGATCGAAAGGAATATGGAACGCGATGCTATATGGAATTTCGATCATCGTGATTTATGTAAGCTTAGGAATGGTCATCACGCTGATCTTTGGAGCATCTGCCTTGAATGAAGCGGCAAGTAGCGCACTTTTTAATCTGCTTTTCTTTGCAATTATCATCGTTTTTGCTGTGTCATTTCTTGGCGCCTTCGAAATTACACTGCCCTCACGTTTTGTAAATAAAATGGATGCTAAATCAAACCGTACCGGTTTGATTGGCATATTTTTCATGGCTTTCACTCTAGCTTTGGTATCTTTTTCGTGTACCGGGCCTATCATAGGTTATTTATTGGTAGAAGCAGTTTCAAAGGGGTCGCTTCTGGGGCCCGCTATCGGTATGTTAGGCTTTTCCATTGCCTTGGCAGTACCGTTTATTCTTTTCGCCCTATTCCCCTCGTTTTTGAAAGAGATGCCGAAATCGGGCGGTTGGCTGAATACGGTCAAGGTCTCACTTGGTTTTCTGGAATTGGCTTTGGCTTTTAAATTCCTGTCGAATGTAGACTTAGCATACCATTGGGGTATCTTGGATCGGGAGGTTTTCTTGGCAATATGGATTGTAATATTTGCGCTATTCGGCTTTTACCTCCTTGGCAAACTAAAACTCTCTGAGGCTGACAAAGAGAGTATAACCTCACTTCCAAGATTATTCTTTGCTATCTTGATTTTTTCTTTTACCGTGTATATGATTCCCGGTATGTGGGGAGCGCCACTGAAAGCCATTAGTGCATGGCTTCCGCCGCAACCTACACAAGATTTTGATCTGAATAAGCTCAACTATGCTAACTCCGGATCGGGCAGTGAAGATGTTCCAGTGTCTGCCGACCGAAAATATACCAATTTGTTTGAGGCTCCCCATGGACTGGATGCATTTTATGATTATGAAGAAGGCCTTGCTTACGCAAAAAAAGTAAACAAACCGGCATTAATCGATTTTACAGGCTGGAGCTGTGTCAACTGCCGAAAAATAGAGGCTTCAGTTTGGCCGGATCCCTCTGTGCTGAACCAGCTCAAATCAGACTTCGTACTGATCTCTTTATATGTGGACGATAAAACTGAACTAGAAGAGTCAGAAAAATACACTTCGGAGTTTAGCGGGAAGCGGATTTCCCGCATCGGACAGAAGTGGAGCGATATGCAGGCCTCTGTCTTTGGAACGAACTCTCAACCCTATTATGTGATTGTAGACCATGAAGGAGAACAACTTGTGCCGTCTATGGCCTTCGATCTGAATATTGAAAATTATGCTGAGTTTCTGAGAAAGGGAACGGAAGCATTCAAAAAAACAATAAAAAATTAAAAATTAAAAAGTAAAATACCATGAAAATCAAATTAATGTTAACTCAGATTTTTAGTTTCATTTTTCTGATATCGTGCAATGCGATGGACGACTCGAAATTTACGATTAAAGGTCATATTAGCAACGCGGGCGAAGCGAAGAGTATTGAATTATTTGAAGGGGATGAACAGCTCGAATCTACTACTTTAGATGCAAATAACGAATTTTACTTCGAAGGCAGTACGCCTGAGGCTGGTTTATATACTTTGCTCGTGGGCGAGCGGCCCTATATGTTAGTTTTAGAAAATGGAGAGGCGGTCCATTTTGAGGCAGACATGAACGAACCTGGCGATTATAAGGTTAACGGTTCAAAAACTTCTGCCAAACTAAAAGGATTGGACGCTATCCGTGAAACCTTCCAAAAGCAGCAGACAGCATTGGGCAAGGAGTTCGAAAAGCGGATTGGCGAGGGGGAAGAGAGTGCTGTCGTTCAAAATGATCTGATGGCAAAAAGGGACAACTATATCAGTGAGCTGTCGGAGCATATTGTGAAGTTTTCGAAGGAAAATAAAGATAACCTGGCAGGGTTCTATGGAATGCTGCTCCTGTATACAGTTGACCCGACCGGTCAGGAGCAGGCTTTGGTGAGTTATGCTGAAGATGCGAAAGATCAATTCCCAAATAATGAATCGGTACAGTCTTTCGTGGCTCATATGGAAGAAATCAAACCTTTAAGTATCGGCCAGATAGCGCCGGATTTTGCGTCTCTGACACCGGAAGGAGAAGAGGTTAAATTATCAGATCTGAGAGGACAGTATGTGTTGTTAGATTTTTGGGCAGCATGGTGTGGCCCCTGCCGTCAGGAAAACCCAAATATTGTAGAACAGTACCATCGTTTTAAAGATAAGGGCTTTACAGTATTAGGTGTTTCATTAGACCGTGATCGCGATGCTTGGCTAAAAGCTATCGAGGATGATAGATTGGAATGGACACAGATATCTGACCTGAAGATGTGGGATAGCGAGGCAGGAGCTCTCTATAATATTTCGGCGATACCCGCGTCATTTATGATCGACCCAGAGGGTAAAATTGTGGGAAAGAACCTTCGCGGTCCCGCTTTAAAGAAGTTTTTAGAGAAAAATCTATAAAATAACCCTTGACGTGCAATACATTTTTAAGCAATATGGATGTTGCTGAACGTTAGCAATCAGACTATTGACAGGAGAATTTTACAAAGCGATTGAGATTATCTGTCGTTTTTGCAATAAAAAAAGAATAATGACGAAAAATATTTTATTAATGGCTGATCCTCAAGTAAATTTTAGCAGCGGAAAATCACCCGTGCCCGGTGCTACAGAAGCCAAATTAGTAGCGGGGTTGTTAATCATTTTATTACGCCAGGATATGCATAGGTGACAGCGTGAAAAAAAATAGAAAGAGAAGAATTTTGTTATTTAAACTCATAAATCATTAATAATGGAATTATCAATTGGATTTATAAATGACGTACATGGTTATCTCGAACCGCATTCCGAACTGTTTTACGGCGAAGACGGAGAGTATATAAAAACAGTAGGAGGATATGCAAGAATTGCGACTATTTTCAATCAGATAAAAAACGGGAATGAACATGCTTTATTTTTTGATGGAGGGGATACCTTTCACGGTACCCTACCTGTAGTGGCTTCCAAAGGGGAAGTATTAATTCCCATTTTAAGAAAACTTGGTTTTAGCGGAATGGTTGGGCATTGGGATTTCGCCTATAAACCAGACCAACTTTTGACCTTAGGGGAAAAGCTTAATTATCCTGTATTAGGTATCAACGTTTATAAAGAAGACGGTACGCTATTGCTCGCTCCTTATTCAATCATTGATATAGGTAATCAGAAAGTTGCCGTAATCGGTATCTGTTCGAACATCATTGATAAGACGATGCCTGCCATATTTAAACAGGGTATTTATGTAACTGATGCAACGGCTGAAATAGACGGTTATGTGAAAGAAGTGAAAAAATTAGGTGCAGAACTAGTCATACTGCTTTCACACAATGGTTATCCACAAGATATCGAACTGCTCAAAAACACGAAAGGCATTGATTTATGCCTAAGTTCCCACACGCATAACCGGCTCTACGAACCTGTAAAAGTAAATGACACCATAGTAATACAATGCGGATGCCACGGCTCGTTTGTCGGGCATCTGAAACTATCGATTTCAGACAATAAAATCACAGATCATGAATATGAGCTTATAGAAGTGAATGAGCAGATCACCAGCGATGAACCTATGGAGCAGATGATAAATGATATTATGAGCCCGTACAGAAGCTTGCAAAAACAGACAGTCGGCAAGACGGACACCATCTTACACCGATACTCCACCTTTTCCTCGACAATGGATGATTTGCTGTTGAAAGCAATCAGTAAGGCAGCAGGGGTAGATATTGCATTCTCCAATGGATGGCGATACGGCGCCCCCATTGACAAGGGAGATATTACATTATGGGATTTGTATAATATAGTTCCCATGAACCCGGTGATTAGCTTGGTAGATTTGACAGGTCAGGAGATGATCGATATGCTCGAAGAAAATTTTGAGCGTACTTTCTCAGCCAAGCCTATGGAGCAAATGGGCGGTTACTGTAAAAGATATTTAGGCCTACAAATCAAATTCCACATTGAAAATCCGTATGGTTACCGCATTGAGGAAATATACCATCAGGGCGAACATGTAAAAAGAGAAAAGTTGTATAAGGTTGCTTACATCACAGAACAAGGGGTACCGGACAAATACGGTAGCAATAGGGCACATTTGGAAACAACCACCGTTCAAGCTCTTATTACGTATCTGAATGAAAGTAGTTCAGGTTCCGTCACTGATTTTTAA
>JAJYSO010000094.1 GCA_021793535.1 Bacteroidota bacterium
CGACAGCCATCGGATCGCGTTATTGGTCAAACGAATTGTGGAGATTCGGCACATTGTGGTGGATTCTGAAGCAGATGCCCTGCTTTTAGAGAACAATTTGATTAAAAAATACCAACCCCGGTTCAATGTGATGTTGAAAGACGACAAAACCTATCCGTGGATTTGTATTAAAAACGAACGTTTCCCCAGGGTGTTTTTGACCCGAAATGTGGTTAAGGACGGAAGTGAATACTTTGGGCCCTATCCCAGCGTGAGAACCATTCGTATTCTACTGGACCTGATTAACGAACTCTTCCCCTTGCGAAGAGGAAGCTTGAGTCAATGGGAGAAAGACATCAAAACCGGAAAAATAAGAAATCGGGTGGAGTATCAGATTCGAAATGCCTTCCAGATTTCAGATGATTGGCAAACAGAAAGGGGCTATCAAGCCAATATCGATCAAGTTCGAGAAATCTTGAAGGGTAATTTTAAGGCTTCTCTGGAAAGGTTTCGTCGTAAAATGCGTGCCTATGCGGATAATATGGAATTTGAGGCGGCCCAGGAAATTAAGGAAAAAATAGGGGCCTTAGAAAAATATCAAGCCAAATCTACCGTTGTCAATCCTAAGATTAACAACGTGGATGTGTATGCTGTTGTGAGTGACGAAGGCTATGGGTATGTTAACTTTTTACAAATTTCTCATGGAGCCATTATTCGTTCTCATACCATTGAGATGAAAAAGAAGCTAGAAGAGACCGATCGGGAGTTGTTGGAATTGGGGATTACGGAAATCCGGCAGAAATTTGACTTTAACTCTCAAGAAATCTATGTGCCTTTTAAAGTGAGCTTGGGAAAAGGAGTGAAAGTGGTGATCCCCAAGATCGGAGATAAGAGGGCCCTTGTGGAGTTGTCTGAACGGAACGCCAAGTATTTTCGACAAGAGCGGTTTAAACAGATGAAATTTGTAGATCCTGATGCACACACCAATCGTATTATGGCGCAGATGAAACAGGACCTAAGACTGCCCAAAGAGCCCCGGCATATTGAGTGCTTTGACAATTCCAATATTCAAGGGACTAATCCGGTAGCCGCTTGTGTGGTTTTTAAAGATGGGAAGCCCAGTAAGAAAGATTATCGTAAGTTTAATATTAAAACGGTGGAAGGCCCTAATGACTTTGCTTCGATGGAAGAAATTGTAACGCGGCGTTACCGAAGGGTCCTCGCTGAAAATGAAGCTTTGCCCGATTTAATTGTTGTTGATGGGGGAAAGGGACAACTATCCTCGGCATTGAAAGCTTTAGAAAAATTGGATTTAAGAGGAAAAATTCCCATCTTAGGTATTGCCGAGCGTTTGGAAGAGCTGTTTTATCCGGGGGATTCTGCCCCACTGTATTTGGACAAAAAATCCGATACACTAAAAGTAATCCAGCGTGCGCGTAATGAGGCTCATCGTTTTGGGATCAGCTTTCACCGTAACAAGAGAAGCAAAGGAGCACTTAAAACAGAGCTACAGGAAATTCCGGGGATCGGAGAAAAAACGGCAGTAGAGCTGTTAAAAAATTTCCGATCGGTAAGAAAGATTGCGCAACAGAATCAAAAGGAATTGGCGGCGGTCATTGGTCCGGCAAAAGCAAAATTAGTGTTTAACTACTTTGAACAACAAGAAAACTAATCGTTCGTTCCGTACGAAGACCTATTATATAAAAGGCAATGAGAAGATCATTTACAATTAGCGGTATACTGTTCTTCCTTTTTTCGTTTTCCCTGTGGGGGCAACAAGAGCCGACCACTGCCCCAGAAAACTTGAAGATTGGAGTGGTTTTAAGCGGAGGTGGGGCCAAAGGATTGGCACATATTGGCGCATTGAAGGTGATGGAAGAAGCGGGGATTCAAATAGACTTTATTGGAGGCTCCAGTATGGGGGCTATTGTGGGTGGATTATATGCCGCGGGTTATTCTGCCGAACAGTTGGATTCCATTTTTAGTGTCACCAATTTCAGTACCTTAATTCAGGATGATTTGCCCAGAAGGGCAAAGGATTATAAAACCAAAGAAGGGTCCCAGCGATATGCTTTGACACTGCCTTTTGACAACTTTAAACTGTCTTTTCCTTCCGGCTTATCTAGGGGGCAAAATGTGTATAATATGCTGGCGCAATTGACCTATCCGGTTCGAGAGATAAAAGATTTTAGCCAGCTGCCCATTCCCTTTTTTTGTATAGGAACCGATATTGAGAGCGGTGAACGTTTGGTTTTGGATCACGGGTCACTTCCCAAATCCATACTGGCTAGTGGGGCCATTCCCTCGTTGTTTAAGCCTGTTAACATCGATGGGAAGTTGGTGAGTGACGGTGGGATCACTGATAATTATCCTGTTGAGGAGATGCGAAAAAGAGGAGCGGACTACATTATTGGTGTAGATGTACAAGATAGCTTGGCGGGAAGAAAAAACTTAAAAACAGTATTTGAAATTCTAACGCAAGTTAACAATTTCAGGACCATTCGAGCCATGAGAACAAAGCGTGGACGTACGGATTTGTATATCAAACCCGATATTAAAGAATTCAGCATCCTATCCTTTGATCGTGGACAGGAGATCATCCGATCGGGAGAAGAGGCCGCACAGGCCTTTAAAGAGGACCTGGTAAAACTGGCGCAACGACAACAGGTCAGAAGCCCCCAAAAGACGCGTCCTGTGCCTCCAGATTCCCTGCAGATTCGATCCATAGAGATTAACGGAATAGAGAATTACAAGCGCAGTTACGTACGCGGGAAAATAAGGGTTCCTACCAGTGGAAAAATCAGTTATCAATCCTTGAACAACGGATTGGATAACTTATCTGCTACAGATAATTACGATTGGATCGGTTATCAATTAAACCCGATGGGGGAAGAGGTGGATGAGTTGGAGTTAAATGTAGTGGAGAGCCAAAGCAAGACCAAATTGCGCTTTGGGCTGCACTATGATCAGCTCTACAAAAGTGCCGCATTGGTCAATTTGACCCATAAAAATTTCTTGTCTAAAAACGACCATGTTTCTATGGATGTTATCATCGGGGACAACTTCCGATATCGGTTTGACTATTTTATCGACAAAGGGAACTATTGGAGTTTTGGTATGCGAAGTCGATTGACGCAATTTAAAGACAACGTGGATTTTGGGTTTTTGGCCGAGGATTTCTTTGATGAAGCGCAAAGGATTAATAAAATTCAATTGGACTACACGGATTTGACCAATCAGATTTATTTGGAAACCCTATTTTTAAGATCCATTCGTTTTGGGATAGGATTTGAGCACAAATATACCAAATTGAGAACGGAGACTATCCTTTTAGAAGGGGAGCAGGCGGGTAACTATACTGTTTTAGAAAGAAGTCACGGTTTTGGACCCTTCGGTTATATGGAATACGATGGTTATGACAACCGTTATTTCCCTAGTAGAGGAATTTATTTTAGAGGTGATTTCAACTCCTATTTATTTGCTTTGAACGAGACTTTTGACTTTAAGCAGAACGCCATTTTAAAAGGGAATGTGGGCTATGCATTTTCTCCTTTTCAGCGTCTTGATTTTCGAATGTCTGCCTCCATGGGCGTACAGATGGGGCATTCTGATATGAAAGCTTTGGATTTTAGCTTGGGCGGGTATGGAAACAATTATGTAAACAATATTGAACCCTTTTTTGGCTATGATTTTAATTCCGCCATTGGAAACAGCTTTATAAAGGCCTTGGCTCAACTCGACTACCATTTGTTTCCCAAGCATCATTTGATGTTGGGATACAATATTGCCAATATAGGGGATAATTTGTTTAAAGATGGAAAGATTTTTGAAGCTCCGGAATTCTCCGGAACCTCGATCGGTTATGGCGTGGAGACTTTTTTAGGTCCTTTAGAATTGTACTATTCCTTTTCTCCTGAAAAAGTATCCCGAGGGCAGTGGTTTGTCAGTTTAGGGTTTTGGTTTTAGCTAGAGGGAGTAGAGGCCTTGCAATGGACGTTCTTTGCCAAAAGAGGACTATTTTCTTATCCTTTTTACAGCACGGTATCTCCCCGTAGTTGTCGATATTTTTTTCGAGCCTCGACAAAAAAGATACTGTCCGCATGCTCAAAGATGATTTGTTTGTAATACGCCATGGCTTTCTCTTTATCTTCTTGTTTGGTTCGATAGAGTTCCGCCAAAGCGTACAAAGCATCGTCCATATAAATGGAATGAGGAAAGGATTGAATCAGTTCGGTATAGGTGGTGATGGCTTTTTGATAGGCACCCATATTTTCATGTAAATGTGCCCGCCGGATAAGCGCCGTTTCTTTGATGTTTCCGCCCCATTGACACAAAATGCTGTCGAGTAAAGGAAGGGCTTGCCTGTACTGTTCTTGCAGGGTCAATAGCTCCGCTTTGGCCAATAGTTTTAAAGCTGTTTGGGTAGAGTCTGAATTCCGATTTTCTTGGATTAACAAGTTTAGAGCAATCGCATCGTTGGCTGTGAGTTCCGTAGTTGCTTTTTTTAAGATGTTTAGTTGTGTTTGTGCCCAATCGAAATCCCCTTTGTAAAAACTGGTCTTGGCAATTTTAAAAAGTGCTTCTTGCGCCAATGGCGTATTATTAACCAAGGATTTGACTTGGGTATAGTATACCAAAGCTTGGTTAAAACGCTCTTTGGTTACCAAAATATCTGCTGCCAGCATCTTGGCCTTGGCCTCCTGTTGATCACTTAAATCGGTTTTTAATTCCTTTTGTAAAAGGGCTAGGGCATCTTCTTTTCGATCCATTTTTAGGGCCAAAAATTCCGCGTATTGGATGCGCAGGATAAAAGGGCTTCCGCCAGCTGTTTTGTACAACTCGATGCTGCGTATAAAATCCTTATCGATTTGCGGATAGTCTTGGGGAGCGGCTTTTTGAATCTGGACCTTAAAGAGTTTGGAGTGTGCCAGCATTTTACTACCTAGGGAGGTTTGTTTTTCCAAGTTAAATTGAAGCATTTCTGTCGCCACTACAAATTGATTTTTTTCAGCAGCCAGCGCTGCCATTTCCACGATCCGGGAAAGATTTTTGTTTTCTGAGCGTTGGTAGATTGCCTTTTCTTGTACAAAGGCTTGTTTGAAGTTATTCTCTTGTGTAAACAACCAACTTAGGAGTCGGTTATAAACCAGGTTGGGATTTTCTTGCAGGTTTTTAAGCAATTGCCGTCGCAAGGTGTTGTTGGCTGCATGGTTCGGGTCTGAGGTAATGTATTGGGAGAGGTAACGATTGATTGAGTAGAAATATTGGGTGTCTTTTTCAACGAGCTCCAAAAATGTATTGAACATTTTTTCCAGTTTTCCCTGCTCTCCATAGATCTGGGCAAGCTGAATGGCGTAGGTGGGATCTCCTGTTTGGTCTAGTCCGATGGTATAAGATCGAATGGCATATTCCAAAAGGCTGTATTCTCGAAAGGTTTTGCCTGTTCCATAGGCGAATCCAGGCTGCCTTTTTACCTGTTCCAGTGCTTTTTCGTAATGGGAATGAGCTTGCTCTTCTTTTTGTTGTAACGCATAATTCTGCCCAATGCGGACCTCTATTCCGGGATAATTAGGAATGTTTTTGGAAAACTCGAGAAGAACTTTTTGGGCGTCCTCGTATTTTTCTTGGGCCTGCAGTGCATTGATATAACCTTCAAAATAAGACGAGGTCCGTTTATCGCTTTGGTATAATTGTTTGAAGATGGATTCTGCCTTTGCATATGCGCCTTGATCGAGATAATTTTGCGCGAGTTGTATGTTTTGCGCAAAACCAAGACTGAGGTTTCCACAAATCATAGCGGCTAAAAGCAGGTAGCAGGAAGTCCCGAACCGCAAGGGTTTTATTAGGGCATCTTTGGTAGCAATGGCCTTCATTTTAGTGAAGTTAATCATCTTTTTCGGAATTCAAGATACAGGAAATTGAAGAATATTCTATTTTTTAGTACTGGATTAACATCTTGTTCTTCCCATTTAAGGTGCGCTTGATTCCTTACTTATTCTTCTTCTAAGAAGAGCTTTTAAAATGCTAGTTGAATTGAATATGTAAATATGGAAAAGTCTTTTTATATAGTAGCGTATAACCTATTTTTAATTTGTATTTCCTAAGTACCCATAGCGATGGGAATAGAGACTTGGTTTTCAAGTTTAATTTCAGGCCATTGGGTGGGGACTATAAAGTGAAGCGCGAAAATTTTATTTCGACCTTCCTCTTTTAATGTTGTCTTTATGGTGGATACTCTTGACCCCTAACCCCAGGTAATGCATTAAGGTATCCTCAACCAAAACACCGGAGTTACTCCCCTATTGAGGGACAGGCCAACCAAAATAGTCTCATCATTCTAAAAAACATCTTTGGATAGGTGCAGGTTATGGATAATGGAAAGACAAATATCTGAAATTCCTTTAATTTCTAAATCGTTACAACCAACTACTAGGAGTTTGGTTCCTGATATGGAAATTCTATCTTTGGAATGCGTATAGAATGGAAAAACAATATTTAAATATGAAGTTTATGCTTGATTTTTTTGCGTTGATAACCGGTGTTGGAGCCGCGTCTGGCTTGTCGTATGAGAATGATAGGCTCTTCATCGTATCGGATAACAGTAATTACCTATATGAATATCACATCGAATCAAAAACATTGAACCGACACCTTTTGCTAGATATGGACGGACAGAATGAACAAGTAAAGAAGGAACAAAAACTAGATATTGAAGCCATTGCGCA
>JAJYSO010000095.1 GCA_021793535.1 Bacteroidota bacterium
AAGTGGGAGCAATATCGGCGGCAGTATGAATGGATTTGAGCAGCTGATGGACAAGGTTCCCCCAAAGCTGAGCTCGTTCTTTGGCGGAACCCCATTCTTGTCCGGATCGGGTGACCATGTAAATATTGTGATCTTGCGGAGCCGAGCAAATAAATGTAGGGACGGAAGGGGTGGGCCCGGTTTGCTCTTCATGTGTTTTAGGGGGAGGTAATTGGCCGAAAACATATCGGTGCTGTTCAGGGTTCCACAGGTTTTTGTGTTTTAAAAAAGCGATGAACCAATCCGAAAAGGTCTCCATTTTTTCACGGGCCTTTTCCTCCCTACTGGAGAGGATGTACAATTGATCCTTAGGACGGGTGAGGGCGACATACAAGAGGTTGATCGCATCCATTTCTTTTTCCAAAAGCAATTGGGAATAAAGTTGGGAAGGAACAGCACCATAATGCACAAAATCCTTTTTAACGCTGGTGTTGACGTAGGGGATTTTATGTTCTTTTCCCATCGGAATCCAAAGGTTGTCTTTTCGAGTGTCGTAGATCTCTGAATCGGCATAAGGAAAGATGACAATGGGGAATTCCAGTCCTTTTGCTTTGTGAATGGTCATGATTTGAACCGCGTCGTTACCCTCGGGAAGAACAATGGTGAGCTTGTCTTTTTTAAGTTCCCACAAATCCAGAAAACCTGCCATTCCTCCGGCATGTCGCTGGGTGTATTCGTAGACAAAATCTAGAAAAAACTGTACATAGGCATCGGCTTGGTCGGTGAGTTTGAATTGGCGCAAGCTGTAGGCAATGGCATCGTAAAAAGGCAACCGCTCGAAGGTGGCCAGGTCGAAGGAAAAACCTTCGGGTGTTAAGGCTTCAAAAAAGGCGGCACCTTCCAAGTGGAGTTTGGGATGAATGAATTGAAATTCAGTTGAAGAGGAAATCACCTGGGGGTACAAGTAGTTCAACAGTTCAAATTTTAAGCTTTTGTCCTTGGGCCGGGTGGCGTACTGGATCAGGTTTAAAAGGAAGTTGACCGTTGGGGAATTTTTAAGCAGCAGGCTCTCAGCAGAAATGATCGGGATGTTGTTTTGGGTTAAAAAGTCGGCAATAGCATATCCTTCCTTTTTGTGTCGGACAAGAATGCAAACCTCTTTGTATAAGGGGTAACCTGCTGGATACTTTGCTTTGAGTTCCGTTAGAATGGCGAGCACCTCTTTGGGGTAGGACTCGTTGGCTTCTTCTTTGTTGGCCGCAGGCAGGAAGCGAAGATCGACCAAGCCTTGTTTTTGGAGGGCCGGGCGTTGGGCCGATTTTTCGAAGAGTGTCCGGTATGCTTCCGTTTGGAGATGACCCGCGGAGTAGGTAAAAAATGCGTTGTTGAACTGGACAATATCGCTACTGCTCCGGTAATTTTCCGGCAAATGCTCAATTTGCTTTTTGGTGAAAAAGGGATTTTTTTCAGCAGATAGTGCCATGAATTGTTTGGCTTTCCCGCCCCTCCACCGGTATATGGATTGTTTGGCATCTCCGATCAAGGTCAGCTGTCCGGCTTCTTTGGAAAGGCTTTCGCTGATCAAGGGTTTTAAGTTTTCCCATTGTAAGACGGAGGTGTCTTGAAATTCATCGATGTAAAACGCGTTGAAGCGTTCTCCCAAACGTTCATAGATAAAGGGAGCCGGTTCATTTTTGATCTGCTTGCTGATCTTTTGATTGAACTCCGAGATCATGAGTAAACCGCGTTCTGTCTTGAGCTGGTCCACTTCTTTTTCGATGGCCGATAACAGGGAAGTGGAACTGAGTTTTTTTAAGATTTGCTGATGAAAATCTACCCGATAATAAGCTTGTTCCGCACGTTGATACAAATCAGAAATTTGCGGACTCAAGCTGTCAATGATCGCTTTTTTAGAGGCGTCGAGCCCTTTGTTGTAAGGCGGGTTTTGTTCGGGGTATTGTGCCCACTTGGCTGTAGAAGGTTTCTTCCATTTCCCGTGTGCCAAATCGGAGAAAAAACCAATCACTGCTTTTTTGAAATCCCCTTCGCTTAAATGATGAGCGTCCAGGAGTTTAAAAAAATCGTGCCCTGCAGTTTCTTGCTCCTTTTGGGCCGTGTTATTTTTTTCTCGAAGCTGGGTTTGCAGCTCTTCAAAGTCTTTTAGGCTGACGTGGCGAAGTTGGGCAAGGGGTGCAAAGTTATTTTCGTTCAGGATCAGTTTGGCAATCTCATTCAGGTCTTTGGTAATGTCCCAGCTTTTATCCTGGTCGGCTTTGGAGAGGGCAAATTCGATGAGTGTTTGGGTTAACTCCTGGTCTGTTCCCGCCTTTGAAAGGACCAAATCCACCGCTTCTTGTAAGATTTCTTCTTGCTCTAATTGCACTTCGAAGTGCGTGGGGATGTGCAAGTCTTTGGCGAAGACTTGCAGGATACGGTGGGTGAAACTATCGATAGTTGAGATTTCAAAGGCCGCATAGTTGTGGAGGATGGTGGTGAGGAGAACTCGGGCTTTATGTTGAATTTCTTCTTTTGGTAGTCCAGTCTGTTTTTGGAGCTGTTCAAACATGGGATGGTGCTCTTTGGCAAGCGGTATGGTGCTGATGCCTTTGAGGGTTTCCACAATGCGTTGTTTCATCTCGGCCACGGCCTTGTTGGTGAAGGTGATGGCTAAGATGTTTCGGAAGCCTCTTTTGCCCAGGAGCAGATCGGCAATGTAGTTTTTGACTAGGGTGAACGTTTTTCCCGATCCAGCAGAAGCGTTATAGATGATGAATTGCGGTGTTTGTTGCACGTTTTTTTCTTTAAATAGGACTCGATAAATTGATGATCTGGATGCATTGGTGGTAGAGCATAATCTTCTGACTGTGCTCCAATTTTTTTAAGAGCCTAGAGATGACCACCCGAGAAGAGTTCAAGTCATCGGCAATTTCTTGATGGGTGGTTCTTAGGGTTTTGCTGCCGGTGATTTTCTGTTTGTTTCGCAAATAGTTCACCAATCGTTTATCTAATTTTTGAAAGGCGATGCGGTCGATGGCTCGAAAGGCATTTTGCAGTTGGCGATCATAGTTTTTAAATACAAAAACGCGCCAACTTTTATAAAGACTGGCCCACTCCTCCATCCTTTGAACAGGAATGCTGACCAATTGAACGGGCGTTTCGCTAAGGGCCTTGATCTTACTTTTTTGATGGCCTAAACAACAGCTCAGTGTCAGGGCGCAGGTTTCTCCTTCTTGGATAAAATACAACAAAATTTCATTTCCTTTTTCATCTTGACGGACAATTTTAAGACTTCCACTGATGATCAGCGGAATGGAGCGGACATAGTCTCCGTATTTCAGGAGGGTTTGACCCGGTTCCAGCTCTTGGAAAGTACCCGAAGAAAGGATGGCCTGAAGAAGTTCAGGTTGAAAAAGGGGCATGTATCGTTCTTTAAATGCAGCAGTCATTTTTCGGCCTTTTGATGGGCAGTACCGAAGGTAATAAAAATGTGGCGGTTTGGAGGGTAAAAATCGATGAGGATTAAGGTTTATTTTATGGGAAAGGCCTTTTGAAATTGTTTTTTCTCCGGCATAATCCAGGTGTTGTGTCCAAAGTAATTCCATTTTGCTTGGGCGAGGTTTACTTCCGGAATAATGAAATTTTGATTTTGAAAATGAAGCCGCATTTTTCCAAAATGTAGTAGACCATATCACTTTACATAAACTTGCTGGAATGGATTTGGTAAAATTTTTGATAAGATGGGTTTTGATCATGGCAGGCTTATCTTAAAACTACCTTAGCCCTTATTATCACTGCTATTTTTAGATTTTCATTAGTCCTTGCACACTCCGTTTGAACCCGGAACACCACGTTTAATAGAAGTAATAAAATCAGCCCAAATTTCATCATCCGTTTCTTCATTGAAATGCTGTTTTGTGATATTGACGATGTCGTTCTTTGTTAGATATAAATATATATCCTTTCCTGTGTTGGAAGGATTGAAAAAATAGGCTGATATGATAATGTTCCACTCTAAATACTTCATAATTTTACATTCCTAAAACAACGTAACGTTTCCCGTTCCACTTGTTCAAACTCGGGCAAATCTTTGATTTGTTCTTTTAATGAAGATTGCCAACGCCCTTTGTATTGTGGTAAACGCTCGTTTAGTTTTATTGAAAAATCTTCTGCATTTAAATTTTTACTTTTACATTTGGTTTTAAATTCGCTTACATAAAAATCTACTTCTATTCCGTGTTGCGTAAGCAAATACCAATTGTTCACTTCGTGAAATATCAACTTTTACTTTTTTGTTGCTGCTTTGTCCACCTAGCGGTCCAATATAACTGATGTAAAAATTGATTCCACCGTCCTCGTGTTCATTATTGTCTATGATTTCGAGTGGAATATTAGCTTCTTCTCTAATGAACTTAAAGGTTTGTTTGAACCACTCAAAAATTTGCTCGTTGGATATTTCATTTTTGAGCAAGGTAAAATCAAGGTCTTCCGAAAAACGGTAATCTTCAAAATAGATTTTCTTCAACACTGTTCCGCCTTTAAACACGATTGCTTTTGAAAGTTGTTCGTGTAGGGAAATACCAAATAAAATCCACGAAAGAATGTAGTCTTTTTCAATTTGTTGGTCTCGTACACCAACCGCTATTGCTTTTTGTTGTATTTCGCCTGGTTTTATCACGTGTATATTGCTGATTTAATTGTTTCGGTTTCTAAATTTTGTAATACACTCCAACGTGTATTGTATTTGCCTATTTTGGGTAGTTCGGTGTCAAGTGTGATGTATGAAGTGGTCTTTAATTTTTGTAATTCATTAATGATGCTTATGTCTATTTCAAGTAATTCCAGTAAAAACCCCAAACGCTTTATAACAGCTTGCGTACCAAATTTCTTGGCGTATTCAAGCAAAGTATCGTATTTTAATTTGTCTTTTGAAATATAGATTGCTCTTGCTATCTCAACGATCCCACCTGCATAATTAGGTTTAAACAAACAATCGATAAGTGTTTTTTCCAGGTCGGAACACCATACTTTGTTGAAGCTGTCAATCCAAATTTTCTTTGCACCAAAGAAGTGTTCTTGGTTGTGATATATAAATTGAAAGGTAACTCCCTTAATGTCGATTTGAGAAGGACGTAACTGTTTAGCCACAACAATTTGTTCTTTTAAAGATGGTTGAGTAATTAAATTATGGATTTGCAAAGCAGAGTAGTAAGCAATGTAATGATGTGTGTCTTTGGTCAATGGCTCAGCAAGTAAATGCCAATCAGGCATGAAAGATTGAGGATCTTGTTCATAAGGAATTAAATAATATAAACCTTTTTTCAAACGCATTAATAAACCACGCCTCACCATATCACTAAGCAATTCTTTCAGAGCACTTTTACTGGAATTAGGGAGTGCCTTTTTTGCTTCATCATAGCCAAAACAATATTGTTCAATTCTATTGAAGTAATTCAAAATCTCACTTGACTGTGTTGAAATGTTCTTATTTTTCATAGTATACAAGTCAGCTATAACCTGACCTCAATGATACGAAATATATTTCTAAGTTAAATTACATTTTAGAAAAATCGCTTTACTATCTTAATAATCAGTTTTTAGTGGTTAGAACGGGATCGTAGCCTTGTTCTTGGAGAGTCGAGTTGGTCTCCAATAAGCCTTTCATAAGAGAAGCTAAATCTTTTGCTCGTGCCGAGATATGCTCGGGCAGAGGGGCAAAGGTTTCTCTGTCGTGTGTTCCTATAAATCCCTCGCCTTTTCGCAAGCCCATATTTTTTAGTTTCTTGTTTCCGATAACGATATGCTGCAAGCGTTCAACCTCTTCAATAGTTAACCTCATTTTTCCGGACTGTCCGATTACACTTCCCCAGTTTCGAGCACGTACATCGGGAGGGTACTCTCCTTCAATCACAAATGAAGCTCTGAATCTTTTAATAATAGAAAGGCTGCCATTCGCCGTACCAGCTCTCTGTTTCGTTTACTGAGCCCCACCTCGATGGTATTCGGGAATCCTTTTTTAATGAAATTTTCTAATTGTTCTGTTTTCCAAATAAGAAGGGAATACGCCACTGTTCCCGGGAGATTATTTCGGATACAATGTCGCGTTGAATTGACCGATGGCCCTGTGTATTGAAGAGTTGAATCTACAAGGTCGACGTAGGTTCCTTGTTTGAGGTCAGGCACCTCCAATTTTTCACCTAATAACCACTCACATAAAAACCATGTCCTGCGAGTGTATTGACTTGTGGGGGTTTCCTCAAGCATTTGTAAAACGACTTCTTTACCGAACTGTTGGAAAAAGGTTTTTAGAATATAAAGATCTAAGGCCTCATATTTTAAGGCAAAGATCAAATGACTTTTAAGATCATCCGCGGGTTTGTGTCGAATGATGAGGACTTACCATTTATCCGTATTGTATCGTTGATGCTTTTTTGTGGCGATGTCCATTATGTCAGGTAGGGGAAGCTTTTTATCGGTTTTTACTTTCAAGGATTGCAATAAGCTGAGAATATCTAACGAGCGTTCCTTTTCCGGTAAAGGACAATCATGAAAAAGAGTTATATCCTGTGAAAAATAGTTATTTATGTCAATATGCTATGAAAATCAATTACAAATATTCTATGAAAAATGTATTTATTAGCGTGAAGATTGATTGAAAATACAATATTTCATGAAATTTAATTAATCTGAAAAAATATAATTTATTTGTTAAAT
>JAJYSO010000096.1 GCA_021793535.1 Bacteroidota bacterium
AAAGAGGAAGGTCTCTTTATTGAAATATTAAAATAAATAAGGCAAATTAGAATACTATTTTTATATTTGCAGGCATCATTTTCGGGATGTAGCGCAGCCCGGTAGCGCACTTGCATGGGGTGCAAGGGGTCGCTGGTTCGAGTCCAGTCATCCCGACAAAAGCCACTGATTTTCAGTGGCTTATTTTTATCTAAACCCTTCTTTGACCTCAAAAGCAACTTGTACTCAAGGCTCTGACACCAAAACGGGCTGATGGGAATGGCCGTTTTTTCTCAACTGGTAAATCAAACCTTAAAACGGCCCTAAATAATCGCATAAATAGAATTGTTGACTCCAAAGCAATTGGGTTTCAAATCTTTAGTTGATGTATGCTATTACTCCTAAAAAAGTTTTTACCTTTCTTTTTAATCTAAAACTAACATTATGAAAAATCAACGGAAAGAAGGAGAACTAACCAAAAGAGTAGAAAAGCAAACTGCAAAAATGCCTTCCGATATTTATTTGGGAAGTGCACTAGTAGCCATGGGGGCTGCATTAGTTTTTAAACTCGTGGGGAAAAAACATGAATCTTTATTTGTAGGACAATGGGCAGCGCCTTTTCTCTTGATGGGACTATACAATAAAATCGTAAAAGTGGAAGGGCATGACAAGCATGACAAAAATAGCCGCTCAGAAAGCTGATAAATAAAATGCCGTTCAGAACAAAAAATGAGTAAAGCACTTCGAGGATTCGAGGTGCTTTTTATCTATAAGTTGTACGCCCCGATAAGTGAGGGCGAGGCCAACGCCACCATTCTCTATACATCCCTTTATCATTAAGCAGTGTTGGCCTTCAACCCCCTTTTAACTTTTACAGCTTTCTTTCTCATTGTAACTGCCGTCATTTTGTACCACAGTAGAAGATAGCAGCTGCCTCTGGGGGTGCAAAAGTGGCTTTTAACTTCTCCAGTGATGCGCTATCTTTTTTTCGCAACCTGGGGCTGCAGCTCAAAAGACCCCAAACCGCAGTGCTATATTTCTCCGATTGATTTACGCCTTTTCAAGGGCCTCAACCAGTTCATCTTTACTCATTGTTTTATATCCTTTTATCCCAATATGTTTTGCCTTTTGCTGAAGGTCTTTCTTACTGCGCTGTATGTATTTATAATCATTCGGGCTTTTTTTATCAGACGTATTTTTGTTTGCAATACGCGCTGTATTGGAATGAATGGTTCCACGATCTTGTGATGCCTTGTTCTGTTTTGATTTTTCTTTGTCTTCCATCATAATTCAATTCTTTAAGTTTTTACACGATATACATTAAATAGTCACTCAAAAAGGTAGAGTTTTTATTTATACTTTCAGGAAGGATACGCATATATTAGAAATATTTTAGCTTTTGTCGGTTCAAAAAAGGTATTTTTCATATGCTTCTCCCTATTACCATATTCCGTTGAATGAACCTGATCCAAATCATGTTTTAAGATTTTGGGCTATCTTATCTTTGTAGCCTAAACAAAGGTGTAAAATGAAAAACACTTGTTTTCATTGTGGAGAAACATGTCCCGATGACACCATTAAATCAGGTAATAAATTTTTTTGTTGTGTGGGGTGCAGAACCGTTTATGAAATAGTAAACAAGAATAACCTCGGGTACTATTATGATATAGAAAAAAATCCAGGTACCTCCCCAAAAGAAATCAGCCATAAATTCGACTTTCTATCTCATCCTGACATCGTCAAAAAATTAGTTGATTTCGACGATGGGCACTTAATGGTCGTATCTTTTTCGATTCCTTCCATCCACTGCAGCAGTTGCATCTGGATTTTAGAGAACCTGGACCGGATCAACCCTGCCATAAAAGCATCAACGGTTAACTTTCCCCAGAAAAGAATCAGTATAACTTTTGCTACTCAAGCCACCGAGTCAACCAGAAAAACAACGCTAAAGGAAGTGGTCCTTCTCTTGAGCAGAATAGGTTATGAGCCCTATATTTCTTTAGACAACAAGCAGGGCGTCAACCAGAAACCCAAGACTACCTTATTGATTAAAGTTGCGGTAGCCGGTTTCGCATTTGGAAACATTATGTTTCTTTCGCTACCGGAATACTTTCAAGAAACTGAATTCTGGTTAGATCGTTTCAAACCATTTTTCAGATGGATGATGTTCGGGTTTTCCCTTCCCGTGGTATTTTATTCAGGAGCCGACTATTTTCGGTCAGCCTACAAAGGCTTGTGCTCCGGAATGCTGAATATTGACGTCCCCTTAGCACTGGGAATAGCCGTATTGTTCATCCGCAGTACTATTGATATTCTTTTTAATATAGGTACCGGTTATTTTGACAGTCTATCCGGACTGGTGTTCTTTCTTACTTTGGGTAAATTTTTCCAACAAAAAACCTTTTCTTACCTTTCCTTTGAACGCGACTATAAAGCCTATTTCCCCATTGCCGTTACCCGTATACAGCCCCTCTCCAACCAAAAGTACAAGGAAGAACAAGTAGAAGTGGGGCAAATCCTAGCTGGTGATAAAATTCTTGTAAAAAATAATGAAATTTTACCTGTTGATGGAATTTTGCGCAATGGGAAAGGACTTATCGATTATAGCTTTGTAACCGGAGAAAAAGACCCCATTGTTCGGAAAAAAGGAGATTATCTATTTGCCGGCGGGAAACAACAAGCCGGCAATATCGAAGTCGAAGTGACCAAACCGATGAACCAAAGCTACCTTACCCAACTGTGGAGCCACGAAGTCTTCGATAAAAACAAAAGAGCGGCTCGGTTCAAAAACCTGACAAATAACATTAGTCGGTATTTTACCTATGTCATTATTGCCATAGCCGCTTTTTCCGCTCTTATTTGGTTATGGATAGACATTTCCAAGGTATTTTTCGTTTTCACAGCAGTCTTAATTGTGGCTTGTCCCTGTGCCCTAGCTTTAGCCGCCCCTTTCACTCTGGGAAATACTTTACGCATATTCGCCAGAAAACAATTATACCTAAAAGAGGCCCAGATTATCGAACAAACCGCACAGGTTGATACGGTTGTATTTGATAAAACGGGAACCTTAACCAGCTCAAACAAAACCTCCATTTCTTATAGAGGAATAGAACTCGATCAAAAAGAAAAGGAACTCCTTATCGGAGCCTTGAGTGCCTCCAATCACCCCTTGAGCCGTTTGCTTTATAAATCGTTCAGTACCCGTGGCGTTCGTTTTCTAGATTATTTTGAAGAAAAAATCGGAAGTGGAATAAAAGGGGCTTATCAAGGCCAACATATACGTATTGGCTCTTATGATTTTATCAATAAAGAACAAGATACTCCCCTTCCCTTAGAAAATCCCTTAAAAAAATGTTTCACACAAACTGCCGTCCATATCAGTATTGACAATATCTATAAGGGATATTATGCCTTTGAAATAAATTATCGTCCGGGAATAGCTGCCCTCTTTCATGATTTACAGAGAAAAGGCCTGCAAACCATCATTCTTTCGGGTGACAACGCAGGAGAGCAGGAATACTTGGAAAACGCATTGCCAAAGGGAGTAATATTTCAATTCAATCAAAAACCACACGACAAACTACAATACATTAAAAATCTTCAAAAAAAGGGACAAAGAATCCTGATGGTCGGTGATGGACTGAACGATGCTGGAGCCCTACAACAAAGCGACGCAGGGATTGTCATAGCAGAAGACACAAACGTATTTACTCCAGCCAGTGACGGTATCCTACACTCCTCTTCTTTTTCTCTACTTCCTAAGTTTATCGATTTTTCCAAAACCGCTCACAACATCATAAAATGGGCCTTTTTCATGTCCATCTTCTATAATGTAATCGGATTAGGGTTTGCTGTAACTGGACATTTAAAGCCGGTAATTGCAGCCATATTAATGCCGATAAGTTCAATCAGTACCGTCGCCTTTACCACTCTTATCACACAGTGGAAAGCTCGAAGTTTGGATCGATAAAATTCAATCCGTATTAGCCTTATATCTACACGCTAAAGGAAGAAAAAAAACGTGACAAATCTTTTCATCCTATTAAACCAATGCTACACTTTCTTGTGTAGGTAAACTCATCTTTACCGTATCATCTTAGTCGTTATTTTAATCTAATTTAAATCTAAATAACTGTGTATCAATAAGTTTATATAATCAACATCATAAATACCCCTGATCCAAATCATAATTTAAAGCAGATGGATACAATATTTTTGTTTTAAAACTTAACGCTATGTCCATTATCTATGTTTTACTCTCGTTAAGCTTAGGAGTGGCGATCCTATTCTTTATCCTATTTATTTTATCCGTGCGTAAAGGTCAATACGAAGACATTTATACCCCCTCAATCCGAATATTGTTTGAGGACGAGTTGGTCAAAAAGGAAAAACTAAAAAACACAGTACCCTGTAATAATCGCAAAAAAACTAAAAATTCAACCAAAGGCACCTCTTAAGTTATGGAAAAAGAAAAATTCTACTACGACAATAAGATTACAAAACTATTTGTTTATGCCACCATATTTTGGGGAATTGTCGCTATGAGCGTTGGCCTGTACCTCGCCATACTATTTGTATTTCCCAATATAACCGAAGGAATTTCCTGGTTAAGTTTTGGACGAATACGACCATTACATACCAATGCAGCCATTTTTGCTTTTGTGGGAAATGCTATTTTCGCTGGCGTCTACTACTCCACACAACGGCTGTTGAAAGCACGGATGTGGAGTGATTTTTTAAGCCAGTTAAATTTTTGGGGGTGGCAGGCTATTATTGCTGCTGCAGCCATTTCCTTACCCCTAGGCTACACCTCTACTAAGGAATATGCAGAATTGGAATGGCCGATTGATATTGCCATTACTGTCGTGTGGCTGGCCTTTGGCATCAACTTGATCATGACCATGGTCAAAAGACGACAACGACACATATACGTTGCCATCTGGTTTTACTTGGCTACTTTTGTTACCGTCGCTGTACTGCACATTGTCAACAATCTAGAAGCGCCTATACATTTTTTCAAGAGCTATTCCGTTTTCTCCGGCGTTCAAGACGCCCTGGTGCAATGGTGGTATGGACACAATGCGGTAGCCTTCTTTTTAACAACACCTTTTTTGGGATTGATGTATTATTTCGTCCCCAAGGCAGCTAACCGGCCAATTTACTCCTATCGGTTATCCATTATCCACTTTTGGTCCTTAATTTTTATTTACATCTGGGCTGGACCCCACCATCTGCTCTACAGTGCGTTGCCGCAATGGGCACAAAGTCTAGGTACCGCTTTTTCAATTATGCTCTTAGCTCCGTCATGGGGAGGAATGATAAATGGTTTATTGACGCTGCGCGGCGCATGGGACAAAGTACGCTCCAGTCCCGTTCTGAAGTTCATGGTAGTGGCCATCACAGGATATGGGATGGCTACTTTCGAAGGTCCTATGCTCTCACTTAAGAACGTGAATGCCATCGCCCATTATACAGATTGGATTATTGCACACGTACATATTGGAGCACTAGCATGGAACGGTTTTATGACTTTTGGAATGATTTATTGGATCGTCCCCAAACTATTCAAAACCAAACTGTATTCTACCAAACTGGCAAATGCCCATTTTTGGACCGGTACACTAGGAATAGTACTCTATGTGATTCCTCTTTATGTCGCTGCACTTACTCAAGCTTCAATGTGGAAACAGTTTGACCCAGACGGTACTTTAAGCTATCCCAATTTCTTAGAAACCGTTACTCAAATCATTCCCATGTATGCCATGCGCGCTATTGGAGGGATTTTATATCTCTCTGGAGCCTTCCTTCTGCTTTATAATGTCATAAAAACAATTAAGATGGGAGTAAAAGTAACTGATGAGCTGGCAGAATCCCTCCCGTTGAACCCTGTCACGAAAAAGAAAACCACTGGAGAAACTTGGCATTCATGGATCGAGCGACGACCCGTTAAATTTACGCTGTATACCACTATCGCCATTTTAATAGGAGGAATGGTACAGATTATACCCTCATTGATGGTCGATGAATACGTACCCATTATTTCAACCGTAAAACCCTATACTCCATTGGAATTAGAAGGTAGAGATTTGTATATCAGAGAAGGTTGTGTAAGCTGTCATTCACAAAGTATACGCCCCTTTAGAAGTGAAGTGGAGCGCTATGGAGAATATTCAAAATCTGGGGAATACATTTACGATCATCCCTTCTTGTGGGGCAGTAAACGAACCGGTCCCGACTTACACCGGATTGGTGGCAAATATTCAGATAACTGGCATTTCAATCATATGTACGATCCTCAAAGCACATCTTCTGGATCCATCATGCCCTCTTACAAATGGTTAACCATTGCCGAATTGGATAAGAAGTACACCCAAAAGAAAATGAGAACCTTGGCTAAACTGGGGGTGCCTTATTCAGCTGAAGAGATTAACAATGCTTATGAGCTCATGGATAAACAAGCCGCCAAAATAGAAGAAAATCTTAAAGAAGACCCTGATTTTGTCCGTTCCTATGAAAATGATCGCAATTATGCCCAAGAGAACGGGGCCCGTTTTGTCCAAATGAAGGACCGTGAAATCACTGCTCTTATCGCTTATTTACAACGTTTGGGAACGGATGTAAAATTAGAACAAAACATCATCAAAAAATAACAAT
>JAJYSO010000097.1 GCA_021793535.1 Bacteroidota bacterium
CGGTTTCAACCAGTCTTAATCTACTGTTGACCAACGGGGGGATAGAGTACTTTACCAAACCCGGAGAACGCAAACGATTTTTTAGGCTGAGCAAATCCTATTTGAAAGTGGACCTGAAGAAGAGTAAAGATCGCATTTCAAAAGAGCTTCAATTAATTAAGAAAGTGGAGCAGTTTAACCTTCAATTCAATGAAGAAAAATACCAGAAGCACAAAGATTTTGGAAAGCTTTATAAAGAGTATTTAGAGTTGCATTATGCCAACTTGGAGAATACGATAAATAAAATGAATCAATTAGAAAAAACAGTATAGCAAACGTGATATGAAAAAGTACTATTACTCCTTAGGGATTATAATTTCTGTTTTAACGCTTGTCTCTTGTGGAAAAGGACAAGAGCCTGCACAAGCCGCAGCACCATCGGGACCAACCCCCGTGACAACGGTTAAAATTCCTTCTCGTGATGTCACCACATATAAGGATTACCCTACCAGTATAGAGGGGATAATCAACAGTGATGCCCGCCCTAAAATTTCAGGCTATATTACGGATGTTTTGGTGGATGAAGGCCAGCGTGTGAAGCAAGGACAAATTTTGTTCCGATTAGAGACGGCCTCTTTGACTGAAGAGGCGGCAGCGGCAAAGGCAAACATCAATGCCGCTCAAGTACAGGTTGACCAGCTTAAACCTTTGGTTGAAAAGAACATTGTGAGTACCAATCAATTGGCTACAGCGGAAGCTAAGCTTAGCCAAGCGAAGGCTGCTTATCAAAGCATTGTAGCCAATATTGGCTATGCGACTGTAAAGAGTCCTGTAGATGGTTATGCGGGAACTATTCGTATTCGCAAAGGGAACCTGGTAAGTCCGAGTGACCCCAGCCCATTGACGACCATCACTGATATTACACAGGTCTATGCCTATTTCTCCATGAATGAGAAAGACTACCTTAATTTTTTAATGACCTCAGAAGGAGAGACCAAGGCAGAAAAGATAAAGAATATGCCTGAGGTGACCCTTATTATGGCCAACGGACAAGAGTATCCTCATAAAGGAAGGATTCAGACCATCAACTCTCAGATTGGAAAAGAGAGCGGTAGCGTTTCCTTCCGGGCTGTTTTTGATAACCCCGAGCAATTATTGACCAACGGAAGTACCGGTAAGATCAGAGTACCCACCTTGAATAAGGACATGCCTATTGTTCCTCAAAAATCTACTTTTGAAAGACAAGGACGCACCTATGTGGGTAAAATTGAAAAAACGGATACAGCTACAGTTGCTGTTTTCCAACACATTGAAATCAAAGATCGAACCAAAGGGCTTTATATTGTAGGCGAAGGCGTTAAAGAAGGTGATGAAATTGTGGCTGAAGGAGTGGACAAACTTCAGAGCGGTACACCTGTTGAACCTCGAGAGCAAGCTTTTGACAGTGTAGCCAAACCTTTAAAAGCTATTTTCAGGGATTAACGAGTAAGATTTGTAAAAAAGAGAGGATTTAATATGTTAGATAAATTTATTGAGCGTCCGGTTTTATCGACCGTCATATCGATTATTATCGTTATTTTGGGGGTGCTGGGGATTACTTCCCTGCCGATCACCCAATATCCAGATATCGCCCCCCCCACTGTTCAGGTGACTGCGACGTATCCGGGAGCCAATGCCGAAACGGTATTAAAGAGTGTGATCATCCCAATTGAAGAGCAAATTAACGGGGTTGAAGGGATGAGTTATATTACTTCTACGGCCTCTAACAGCGGCCGTGCTGAGATTACCGTCTTTTTCGAGCAAAATTATGATGAAGACATTGCTGCGGTAAACGTGCAAAACCGGGTGGCATTGGCCAATGCTGTTTTGCCCCAAGAAGTTTTGCAAATCGGGGTCAATACACAAAAGCAGCAAACCAGTGCGTTGATGTTTATGTCGGTATACAGTTCGAACCCCGAATATAACGAAACCTACATTGCTAATTATTTAAATATCAACGTAGTACCGGAATTAAAACGAGTGAACGGGGTAGGTGAGGTGCAAGTGTTTACCTCTAAAAACTATTCCATGCGCATCTGGATCAAGCCGGATAAAATGGTGTCTTATGGGTTGGAACCTGTGGATGTGGTCAACGCCATTAATGAGCAGAGTTTAGAGGCTGCTGCGGGTACGTTAGGAGAAAACAGCGGAGAGAGCTTTTCGTATACCATTCGTTATTCGGGAAGGTATGATGAGGTAGAGCAGTATAAAGATATTATCATTAAAGCATTGGGAGATGGTGAATACCTTCGTTTAAAAGATGTTGCGGATATCGATTTAGGGGCGGAGAATTACGGAGTGACTTCGATTACCAAGGGTTATCCTAGTGTGTCGATGGGGGTGTTTCAGACAAAAGGCTCCAATGCCCAAGAAATTATTCGAGAAATATACGATAGACTGGATGAGTTCAAGGCTGATTTTCCAGAGGGAATGGATTATTTTGTACCCTTTGATTCCAATGAATTCCTAGAAGCTTCCATTGATAAGGTTGTCCATACACTGGTCGAAGCCTTTATTTTGGTGTTTATCGTCGTTTTTATTTTCCTACAGGATTTCCGATCGACATTGATTCCAGCGATTGCTGTTCCCGTGTCAATTATTGGTACGTTTTTCTTTTTGAATTTATTTGGGTATTCGATTAACCTGCTTACGCTGTTTGCCTTGGTGCTGGCAATTGGTATTGTGGTGGATGATGCCATTGTGGTGGTGGAGGCCGTGCATGCGAAGTTGGATCAAGGGGAGAAAGATGTGCTTAAGGGAACCAAGGAAGCCATGCATGAAATTGCCGGAGCTATTGTGTCCATTACATTAGTGATGGGGGCAGTGTTTATACCGGTTACCTTTATTCCAGGCCCTCCAGGAGTGTTTTATAAGCAATTCGGGATTACCTTGATGGTGGCTATTTTTATTTCCGCGGTGAACGCCTTGACCTTGAGTCCGGCGCTCTGTGCAGTATTTTTGAAACCGCACAAGGAGGAGGAAGAAGGAAAAAAGAAGAACTTGATGCAGCGTTTTCATACCGGATTTAATACTGCTTTTAATGCCACGATTAATAAATATGCCCAATCGTTACACTATATCTTTAAGCACAAATGGATTACTCCTTTGGTAATTGTGCTTGCCGCATTGGGTATATGGTGGGCTTCCAGCCAAATCCCAACAGGATTTGTGCCGGATGAGGATCGCGCCATTTTATTTGCCAACATTGAACTTCCGGTAGGATCTTCTCTGGATAGAACTGTAGAAGTTGAGCATGAACTTTCGGAGAAAATAATGCAGGTGCCCGGTGTTAAAGATGTTTCATTGGTTTCTGGATTTAGTTTGATCGGCGGCCAAGGAAGTAACTTCGGACTGGGTTTTGTCAAATTGGACGATTGGAGCAAACGTAAAACTGACGACTTATCGGCAGATGCCATTACCGGTAAATTGTTTGGCGCAGCAGCCACAATTCCCGGGGCCAATATTATTTTCTTTGCTCCACCTAGTATCCCTGGATATGGTGCCTCTGGTGGGTTTGAGGTAAACCTTCAAGATCGTTCCGGCGGGAGTTTTGAGGAGCTGGATGAACAGAATAAAGCCTTTTTAATGGCCTTGAATCAGCGCCCAGAAATCCAATATGCCACTTCTTCTTTTAGTACGGAATACCCTCAATTTCAGATGGATATCAATGTGCCGGTAGCTAAAGAAAACGGAGTCTCAGTCAGTTCTATTTTTAGAGCATTACAAGGGTACATCGGTGGTATTTATACCGCAGACTTTTCCTTGTTCGGGAAGCAATATAAAGTGTATGTTCAAGCTGCACCCGAAGATCGGGTGAAACAGGAAGACTTAAACAATATGTACGTGCGAACCCGTACGGGTGAGATGGCCCCGATTTCGCAATTTGTCAATTTAAAAGAGGTAACCGGTCCGCAGTCAGTGACCCGTTTCAACTTGTTTAACTCGACCAAGATTACCGGGGCAGCCAATCCTGGGTATAGTTCTGGAGATGCCATTGGGGCCATTGAGGAGGTTTCAAAAGATTTCCCTTCCAACTTTTCGGTAGACTACTCTGGGTTGACCAGAGAAGAGGTGAAAGCTTCTGGGCAGACGGGTATTGTCTTTCTTTTGGTGGTGGTGTTTGTGTACTTTTTCCTCTCCGCTCAATACGAAAGTTATTTGTTGCCATTCTCTATTTTGCTATCGGTTCCGTTGGGTATTTTTGGAGCGTATTTCAGTGCTATGCTACTCGGAGTGGAAAACAGCATTTACTTTCAGATTGCGCTCATTATGTTGATAGGGTTGTTGGCTAAAAATGCGATTTTGATTGTGGAATTTGCCATTCAGCGGCGGCGGCTCGGAGAAACTATTTTTGACTCGGCCATTGATGGAGCCAAGGCGCGATTACGGCCTATTTTGATGACCTCTTTTGCCTTTATATTTGGGTTGATGCCATTGGTTTTGGCCACCGGAGTAGGTGCTGTTGGAAACCGGGCTATTGGAACCGGAGCCGTCGGTGGTTTGTTTATAGGGACACTACTGGGGGTATTCATCATTCCTACCCTTTATATTTTCTTCCAATGGATTCAAGAGAAGTTCACCGGAGCTCCTTTTCAAACGGAAGAAATAGAAAATAATACTAAAATTGAAGAAAAATAAGGTTATGAAAAACAGTCTTAAGATTCTGGGTCTGGCGTTGACACTTGTATTGGTGCAGTCTTGCTTTGTCGCTAAAGATTATGAAGCTCCTACTGATATTGTGAAAGAAGATCACTTTAGAACGGATCAGTTGTCTTCCGATAGCCTTTCGATGGCCGATCTGTCTTGGCGGGAACTATTTACGGATCCCCTTTTGCAGGAGTATATCGATCGTGCTTTGATCAACAATAATGATATTCGGATCGCGTTACAACAAATCGCTATTGCAGAAGCTTATGTAAAGCAAGGAAAGGCGGGGTATTTACCGGTGTTGTCTGGGGATCTAAGCATGACGCGAAATTTTCCTTCTAAAAATGGGCCTTCGGCTTTGCCCAAAGGGGATCATGTCAGTATTTATGATTTGGGAGGCAACCTCTCATGGGAAGCGGATATTTGGGGAAAGATCAGAAGTCAGAAGCGGGCTTTTGATGCCTCCTTCTTACAAACGGTCGCTGCGCATCAAGCCGTGAAAACAGAATTGATCGCGGGAATTGCTTCGGCCTATTATCAATTGATGGCTTTGGACGAACAAATTGAAGTTACTAAAGAAACCATTGAGACGCGTAAGACGAGTTTGGAAACTACACGAGCGTTAAAAGAAGCGGGAGCAGGAACAGTGACCTCTACGGCGGTGCAACAGACAGAGGCACAATATTTGGATGCGAAAGCTATTTTAATTGACTTGGAAACACAAGCTCGGATCTTGGAAAACACCATTAGTGTTTTGATGAATGAGGAGCCTCATCATATTGAGCGATCAGCATTAGCGGATCAAAGGGTGACCACTACCTATAAACTAGGGGTTCCCGCTCAATTACTAGCCAACCGCCCTGATGTGAGAATCGCCGAGGCTGGATACCGACAAGCCTTTGAAATGACTAATGTGGCGAAAGCACAACTCTATCCCTCTTTTACCATTGGGCTAAACGGAGGTTTTCAATCTCTGCAACTTAAAAAATGGTTTGAGCAAAACTCTTTGAATGCGGGGATATTGGGAGGAATCACAGCTCCTATTTTAAATGGACGCGCACTTAAGACCAATTATGAGGTTTCTCAACTGGAACAGGAGCAAGCCCGCTTGCAATACAGAAAGGCATTGGTACAGGCGAGTAAGGAGGTTTCAGATGCCTTGTATAATTACCAAGCGGCTTCTGAAAAAATCGAGATTAAAACAGATCAGCGTAGTTTGTTGGAGCAAGCCGTGGAAGATTCACAAGCATTGTTGGAGTCCGGATATAACAACTTTAGTTATTTAGAGGTGTTAACCGCTCAGGAGAGCGTGCTCAATGCAAGCTTAGGGGTGATCAATGAGCGTGTAGCCCAATTGAATAGTATGGTAGAGTTATACCGAGCCCTCGGAGGAGGATGGAAATAAATTACCGGCCCTTCAGGCACTTTTTCAGATGCAATAAAACAGCTGCTCCGCGATTTTGAGGCAGCTGTTTTTTATTTGCTCTTCCTTTCAGAGGATTTTCCTATTTTTTGAAATATTCCTATCCTTTCTCTCTCTTTTCTTTGCTTTTAATAATATTTGTTTAACTTTGAGTGGCATTTTTTAAGTTTGGAATGCTACTCAATGGAGTATTGAGGATAGATAGGTCTTCTCGTAATCTTTTTTTACCTCTTTAAAAGAGGTACAGGGTATTTTATTACTTAATTTGAGTAGTGTATAAAGCTGAATGATGCCGAGCTAACTTTACGTTTATCACCACTCATCTCTTTTAAAATTAAGTAATCTTCAAAAATAGACATGCATAATGCTTAAACGGTTTATCGAAGACCCGGTCTTATCTACTGTTATTTCCATTCTTCTCGTTATTCTAGGTATTTTAGGGATCTTTAGTTTGCCCATTACCCAATACCCCGATATTGCTCCTCCTACTGTCCGAGTGAGTAGTCAATACCCGGGGGCTAATGCTGAAAC
>JAJYSO010000098.1 GCA_021793535.1 Bacteroidota bacterium
GATTCGACTCTGCCACTGGCCGAGATATAGACAGCCCCTTCTTGAAGTTGAGGCTTTGCAACCGATACCTCTATAGGATCTTTGACTCCTGTATTTTTTTCGAGCTGATTCCCGCAGGCCGAAAGACCGGATATAATGCCAATAATTATAAGCGCTTTGAAATATGTTTGTAGTGTCATAATACTTAATGTTTAGTCAGAAAGTTGATGTAGCCAAGGGTCATATTTTGCTCTAAAATGGCCTGTTGAAGCAGTAATTGGTTTTGTGAAAGCTGCTGCTGTGTGAGGAGTACATCAGTAATACTCGCCAGACCTTCATCATATCTGTTTTTGAGTATTTTGAGTGCTTCCCGGGCTTGATTAACCGCTGTTTGAGTTTGCGTGATTTTGTATTGGGCACTCTCTAATTGACGTTTGGCCTTGGCCAAATCCCGTTTGCCTTCGGCCATTAAAAGCCGTCGTTCTTCCTGAATACGTTCCTGCTCAATTTTTTGAGTTTTGATCTTACTGCGGGCAGAATTCCCTTTAAAGATGTCCCATTTCAACTCCAACCCCACCAAGTACGACCCGTGATCAAAATGAGCGAATTGATCATCATTGTATTGATAGCTCGCAAATCCGTTGAGCTTGGGCAATACGCTGCCACGGGTTCCTTTAATCAGCTGGTCATAGGATTCAGAGGCTTTGCTCAGGGCTTCAAAATCGGCTCGGTCTTTAGGGAGGGTTGCGTTTTCTGTCTGAAGTTTGCTTTTCAGGCTATCCACCTGATAAATTGTCCCAACGGACTTCCCCATCAAAATACTGAGGTTATCCGAAAAGTTTTCAATCTCATCTTCGGCCGTTTGAAGCTGCGTTTCCACTGATTTCACATAAACCTCCACACTTAGTAAATCGGATTTCTGGACATAGCCCTGGTCGTAATGATCTTTGGTATTTTTATAGAGACTTTTGACGGCTTCGAGCGTTTCTTCGATCGTCTGTACCGCTTTATAGGAGAATTGTAGCCTCATGAACTCGTTTTCCGTTTGCATGGCGATATATTCCTTCTGGCGTTGTTTCTGCAATTCCTTGATGTAAGTCTGCAGTTTGGCAGCACGTCTGTTTTTGATCAGGTCCCAATTAAAAAGGGGCTGTTGTAAGACCGCCTGTGCGGCATAATCCCTATAGGTTCCCGGAGAATTCAATAGTTCCGGCATAAAATCAGTCTCCGCAACGCTCTGATGTTGTAATTTAAACCCAAAGACATTCAAGGGATTGTTGGTTGCCATAGCCGAATAAGAGGCACTGATTTGTGGTAAGAAAATAGCCAAAGACTCGTGGTATTGTGAAGTAGCTATGCGTTGATCAAAGTCTGCCAAAACGACTTCCTTACTATTTTTCAACGCATTAGAGACGGCATCCTCTAAATTCAACTGCCGAGATTCCTGGCCCCAAAGCCAAAACCCGTTCAGACCGATGAAAAAAGTTGCTATGAAGATTCTAAGGTTCATCTCTTTCAATTTTAGGGCAAAATTAACCTCGAGAAACCTTGTTTTATGTGACTAATATCACCGAAGAAAAAGATCAAAGCAAGAAGTGTTTAAAAAATAGAATACCTTCTCCTTGTTTTTACCTCTTAATGAACTTTTTGCTAAAGACAAATGAGCTTCGGGTTTTATAGACCCGTGCTTTTGAGAAGAAGTCTGGCTTAAGTCCCCGACCCGACCGTGTAATGGCCTGTTCCTAACGATAGTATTTTTAACCTTTTCCTTCAGTATGTTCTTTGCTGCATTTTCATCCCTGTCTAAGTGATACCCATTTTGGCAAATCCATTCTCTGATCGAAAGGGCTAGGCCTTGGTTGATCCATCCACACACATTATAAGTCCTAGGCGAAGGGTAAAAGCGATTGATTTTTATGGCCTGCTTATCGCTCCAATAATCTGCTTTGTATTTCAGCTGGCATACAAACTAAAGATTTGTGGGTTTTACCTTCCGTTGTATAAATGAGCTCCATCTAGGCTCCAATCACCTCAGAGACATGCTATAGTTTCAACGATTCAAACGGTGTAACAACATATTCAAAAAGATTAATTGAAATAGCCTCCGACTGATCCTGTTCTCAAATTGATTCCAAAAAGTAACCGTCTCAAAAAACTTCTGAGACGGTTACTTTAAGATGAACACAAATGTAGTACAGAATACTCTTTTTTTTCCTACTTCACTATAGTTTCTTTTTCACTTCTACTTCTTCGAAAGCTTCAACCACATCTCCTACTTTTATGTCATTATAGTTTTTAATCTGTAGCCCACACTCATACCCCTTGCTCACTTCCTTAGCATCGTCTTTAAAACGTTTCAGCGAGGCTAGTTCGCCGGTGTAAACTACAACTCCATCTCGAATCAACCGAATGCGGCTCTTACGGAAAATCTTCCCATCAGTCACCATACAACCTGCAATGGTTCCAACTTTCGATATTTTAAATGTCTCCCGAATTTCAGCATTCCCTGTCACCTCTTCTTTCAACTCAGGTGATAGCATTCCTTCCATAGCATCTTTAATGTCATCAATAGCATCATAGATAATGGAATAGGTACGAATATCGATTTCTTCTTGATCGGCTACCTGTTTAGCATTTCCTGCTGGTCGGACATTAAATCCGATGATCACTGCGTCAGATGCAGAGGCTAGCAACACATCGCTTTCTGTAATGGCCCCCACTCCTTTGTGAATAATATTTACTTGAATTTCTTCTGTTGAAAGCTCTTCAAAACTATCAGATAAAGCTTCTACAGATCCATCCACATCTCCTTTTAAAATGATGTTTAATTCTTGGAAATCTCCCAGAGCAATACGTCGACCGATTTCATCTAAGGTAATGTGACGCTGTGTACGAACATCTTGTTCTCGCTGTAATTGTGCTCGTTTAGAAGCAATATCTTTTGCCTCTCGCTCATCTAACATTACATAAAACTTATCACCAGCCTGAGGGGCTCCATCCAATCCTAATATGGAAACAGGAGTGGAGGGACCAACTTCTTTTACGTTATTTCCTCTTTCATCCTGCATAGCCTTAATCTTACCGCTACAAGTACCCGCCAATACGTAATCCGTTATCTTAAGAGTACCCGATTGGACAATAACTGTAGAAACGTAACCTCTACCTTTGTCTAAATAGGCTTCTACCACCGTTCCGGAGGCAATATGAGTAGGGTCTGCTTTTAATTCCAACAGTTCAGCTTCTAAAAGCACTTTCTCCAAAAGTTCACTTACCCCCTCTCCTTTCTTTGCAGAAATATCTTGAGACTGTATTTTTCCGCCCCAATCCTCAACCAAGAGATTCATGGCAGCCAACTTCTCCTTGATTTTATCGGGATTTGCAGTTGGCAAATCAATTTTATTAATGGCAAAAACAATAGGAACACCAGCAGCCTGAGCATGAGATATGGCTTCTTTGGTTTGAGGCATCACATCATCATCCGCTGCAATAACAATAATGGCAATATCTGTAATCTGAGCCCCTCTGGCCCGCATTGCCGTAAAGGCCTCGTGACCCGGAGTATCTAAAAATGTAATGCGTTGACCATTTTTAAGCGTAACATTATAAGCACCAATATGTTGTGTAATTCCTCCGCTCTCTCCAGCAATCACATTTTCCTTTCTCACATAATCCAAAAGTGAGGTTTTCCCGTGATCAACATGTCCCATCACCGTTACAATAGGCGGTCGTTTTACCATATTCTCCGGATTATCTTCACCTATGTCCTCTGTCACAATTTCATCCAAATCGGCTGATACGAATTCTACTTCGAATCCAAATTCATCAGCCACCACACTTAAGGTCTCTGCATCCAATCGCTGATTCATGGTCACCATCATCCCCAAAGACATACAAGCCGCAATAACGTCATTCACTGGAATGTTCATCATCGTTGCCAGTTCATTTGCCGTTACAAACTCTGTAACTTTCAAGACCTTGCTTTCTTGCTCGATCTGCTCGGTTTCCTGTTCAGAACGTTTACGATGCTCTTCCCGCTTGTCTCGACGATGCTTGGAAGCTCTGCTCTTTGTCGATTTCCCTTGAAGTTTTTCTAAGGTCTCTCGAATTTGCTTTTGTACCTCTTCCTCGCTGGGTTCCTCTCGATGAACATGAGCTTTCTTTCTCCTCTTTTTATGACGATTATCCGCATTCCCATCAGCACCCTGCGTTTTAGTAATGCGCTTTCTTTTTCGCTTTCGCTGTTCTTTTTTATCCGGCTTCTTTTTCTCTTTAAACTGCTCTAAATCAATTTTTTTACCGGTAAAATTAAGCCCTTCCAGTTTCTTATATTCGGTCTCAATATGTTCTATCTTTTCTACCTCTTGGGGCTTTTTATCTCCTTTTTTCTCTTTTTCAGGAACGACTTTTGGTTCCGCCTTGGCAGGAGGTTGTTGCGGCGCCTTTTTATTTTCCTGTTTAACGGGCTTTTTCGTTTTTTTGGGCTTTTTATGTTCTACTTTGCTCAAATCAATTTTACCCACCTGCTTGATACCCTTAAGTGTTACTTCCTCCTCCACATTTTCTTTTTTAGCTTCCTTTTCAGGCGTTTTTTCAGGCTCTTGCGTATCCTCGCTGACCAGTTCTTTTTCTTCAATCTTTTTTTGAGCTTCTTTTTCGGCCTCAGCCTCTCTTTTAGCCTCTTCTTCCCTTCTCTGGCGCTCTCTTTCCTCACGTTCCTTTTCGCGCTCACGTCTCAATTCTTCCTGCTCTCGCTTTTGCTCGAGTCCGGCTTCTTTTGAGGCTACTTTTTTACTCTTATCTGCTTGAAATTCGTCCGCTAGTATTCGATAAAGTTCGTCTGAAACTTTCGCCGTGGGCCTAGCTTCAATTTCATGCCCTTTGGATTCCAAAAATTCCACAGCACGATCCAGCGAAATATTTAATTCGCGCAAAATCTTACTTAATCTCTTTTTCTTTCCTCCTGCCATATATTGCTTCTAATTTATGCTCTTTTTAATTATGATTGGCAAATCTCTTAAAATTAATTCAATCAATCCTCAAATTCCTCCTTTAATATTGATCTCACCTCAAGAATTGTCTCTTCTTCCAAGTCGGTCATCTTAACCAAATCCTCCACCGTTTTTTCCAAAACGCTTTTGGCAGTATCCAAACCAATTCTGGAAAATTCTTCAATTACCCAAGCTTCGATCTCATCGGAGAATTCTTTCAACTCCACATCTTCTTCTTGCCCTTCTCTTACAACGTCCAATTCATAACCGGTTATTTGTCCTGCTAATCGAATGTTATGCCCACCTCGACCGATTGCTTTTGAAACTTCTTCTGGCTCCAAATACACCTCGGCATGCTTGGTTTCTTCATTAATTTTAATGTCTTTGACATGTGCAGGGCTCAGCGCTCTTGCTATAAAAAGTTTTGTGTTGTTGGTATAATTAATCACATCAATATTCTCATTACCCAACTCTCTGACGATACCGTGAATCCTAGACCCTTTCATTCCAACACAGGCACCGACAGGATCGATACGGTCATCATAAGAATCCACTGCAACTTTCGCCTTTTCCCCAGGAATTCGAGCAACACGTTTGACATCAATCAACCCATCAAAAATCTCAGGAATTTCCTGTTCAAATAATTTTTCCAAAAACACGGGAGATGTCCTAGAAAAAGTAATTACCGGTTTACTGCCCTTAAGCTCAACACTTTCAATTATTCCTCTGATACTATCTCCTTTGCGATAAAAATCTGAAGGAATCTGGTTTCGTTTCGGTAAAATCAGCTCATTTCCTTCATCATCCAGTAAAATTACAACATTTCGTCTAACATGATGAATCTCAGCCGTGTAAATTTCATCCTCTAAATCCTTGAATTGTTTATAAATATTTGCGTTGTCATGCTCTCGGATCTTGGAAATCAGGTTCTGACGCAAAGCCAAGATCGCTCTTCTTCCCAAATCACTTAATTTCACTTCTTCAGACACATCTTCATCCACCTCAAAATCCGGTTCAATTTTTCGCGCATCTGACAAAGCAATTTCACGATTGGGATTTTCTACTTCCCCATCTTCAACAACTACTCGGTTACGCCATATTTCCAAATCCCCTTTGTCGGGGTTTATAATAATGTCAAAATTCTCATCCTCACCATATTTCCTTTTTAAGGCACTTCTAAAAACATCCTCCAAGATAGCCATCAATGTGACTCGGTCTATAAGTTTGCTGTCCTTAAATTCTGAAAACGAACTGATTAAATCAATATTATCCATAACACCTCTAATTAAACGTTATAATCACTTTTGCTTCTTTTATTTCGTGATAGTTAATTGTAACTTCCTTTTCCACGGTATGTTTTCCTTTTCCAACGGGCTTAGACTCTCTTTGTTTCCAGGTTAAAAGGATATTTTCATCATTCGCCTGGACCAATTTACCTTTATATTCTTTATTATCGGTTAAAACCCTTATTTTTCGCCCCTCATTTTTCTTATACTGGCGCGGTAACTGTAGAGGAGCCGTAATCCCCGCTGAGGTAACCTCTATCGAAAAATCTTCTTTTTCACGATCCAGTTGCTGTTCGATTGCTCGACTCATCTCCATACAATCCTTTACCGATATGGCATGATCACCATC
>JAJYSO010000099.1 GCA_021793535.1 Bacteroidota bacterium
TATTCTTGTGTTGTCCTCTCTGGTTTTATCCATGGGAATCTACGCGCAATCTTCTGCAATATACACCTCTGAATATGGAAAGTTCCAACATGGGGTTCACCTTTATTTAAAGAATCAATACAGTGCGGCACAGCAAATTTTTCAGCGCCTGAACCAAGAGACGGAACGCCAGGATCTGAAGGAAGAAACGGCTTATTACGATGCCCTGTCTGCTGCTTTTTCTCGGCAACCGGATGCCGAGGCCCGGCTGGTGGCTTTTGCCAAGGATTATCCAGAAAGTCCCCGACGAAACTCCGTTTATACCCAAACGGCGGATTATTACTTTCAAAATAAGGAATTTGACCAGGCTGCCGAATGGTATGAAAAAGTGAATGTGGAGGAATTGTCTTTGAGTGAACGGGAAAACTTTTACTTCAACCAGGGCTACATTGCCTTTAAAGACAAAGATCGTCAAAAAGCCGAATCCTTTTTTAACAAGGTTTCCGACAGCCCAAAATACCGATCACAGGCCAATTATTACTTGGGCTTTCTGGCCTATGAAGGAGAGGATTATCAGGCGGCCAATGAACTCTTTGAAGGGGTGGATGAGCAGGAGAAAGTGAGTAAGAATGTCTCTTACTTTCAAAGCGACATGAGCTTTAAGTCGGGGGATTTTGAAAAGGCCATTACCCAAGCTAAGGCGCAACTTTCACGTTCCAACCGTGTGGAGCAATCGGAACTTAACAAAATTATAGGGGAAAGTTATTTTAATTTGGAAAACTATAAGGAAGCCATTCCTTATCTTGAAAAGTACGAGGGGAAGAACGGACGCTGGAGCAATACCGATTATTATCAATTGGGCTATGCCTATTATCAGCAGAAAGATTATGAGAAGGCAATTTCTCAGTTCAATAAAATCATTGATGGGAAAGACGATGTTGCGCAGAACGCTTACTATCATTTAGCCGAAAGTTACATCCAACTTGGTCAGAAGCAACAGGCTTTAAATGCCTTTAAGAACGCCTCTGAAATGTCCTACAATAATGAAATACGCGAGGATGCGGCATTAAATTATGCCAAACTGAGCTATGATATTGGGAACAACTATAAAAGCGTCCCCGAAGTGCTGACAGAATTTTTAGAAAACTATCCACATTCTCCGGCTAAGGAAGAAATTCAGGAACTTTTGGTGAATTCCTATGTGACTTCTAAGAATTATGAAAAGGCTATGGAGCTGTTGGAAGACAACCCTTCCTTTGCCGATCAAGAGGTCTACCAGAAGGTGGCTTTTTATCGAGGATTGGAGCTGTATAACGAAGAAAAATATACTGCTGCTCAATCCTTGTTTGAACAGTCCATACATACCCAAAGGGATCGTGGTTATGTGGCCAGGGCAACCTACTGGAAAGCGGAAAGCGCATATAACCTCGAGGATTATCAAGAGGCACTTATAGGTTATCAGGCTTTTAAAGGCATGAGTGCAGCCCAGCAGACCCCCGAATTTAAAGATATTGACTACAACATGGGGTATGCTTATTTCAATCAACAAAAATATGATGGGGCCATTCGTCATTTTAAAGCGGCTTTGGACACCGGTAGATTGTCTGCAAAAGAAAAAAACGATGCCTATCTGCGCTTAGGAGACGGTTATTTTGCCAATAGGGATTATTGGAAGGCTATGGAAGAATACAATAAGGCAATTGCGCAACAGGGTCAAAGTAATGATTATGCGTATTTCCAAAAAGCGATCAGCTACGGATTTGTGGATCGGAATACACAAAAGATAGAAGACCTAAACGCCTTTGTCAACAAATTTTCCCAATCGGTGTATTACGATGATGCCCTGTATGAATTGGCCAACACCTACGTCTCGGAAAATCAAAATCAAAAAGCAATTCAAACCTATGACAAGATTGTCCATGAATTGCCCAACAGTCGATATGTCTCTCGGGCCCTTTTGCGTGAAGGGTTAATCTATTACAATGACAACGACAACGATAAAGCTTTGGAAATTTTCAAGACCTTGGCCGCTAAATTTCCCAATACGGACGAAGCGAGACAAGCGGTGAGCTCTGCCCGAAACATCTATGTGGACATGGGACAAACCGATGCTTATGCGCAGTGGGTGAAGACGTTGGACTTTGTAAGTGTGTCCGATGCGGATATTGATAATGCGGCCTACGAATCTGCGGAAAATCAATTTATCAACAACAATGATCAGGCAGCCATTGCGGCCTTTGAAAAGTACCTCGATAAATTCCCTTCCGGACTGCAAGCCTTAGAGGCACACTTCAACTTGGCACAGTTGCTGTACAGGAAAGGGGATCTTGATGGAGCCCTTCCTCATTATCAATACATCAACACGCAGCCTAAAAGCGATTACACCGAAAAAACCTTGGAGCGGTTGAGCCGTATTTATTTAGAAAAGGGAGAGGAGGATCAGGCGATTCCCGTTTTGGAAGAGTTGGAGGCTACAGCAAAAAGGAGAGAAAATATCACGTTTGCTCAATCCAATTTGATGAAAGCCTATTACGAGCAGAGCGATTATCAAAAAACATTGGGCTATGCTGATAAGGTTTTGGCCGATGATAAGGCAGAGGCCCGGGCGAGAGCCGACGCACAACTCTTTATTGCACGCTCTTCGATGCAGACCGGAGATGAAGCTCGAGCGGAAAAAGCTTATGCAGAAGTGGCTCAGGCTGCCCAAGGAAAACAGGCCGCTGAGGCACAGTATTACCAAGCCTATTTCGAGCGCAAATCCGGAAATTACAAGGCTTCAAACGAAGCGGTGCAAGTCTTGGCAAAGGAATATTCCGGTTATAAGGAATTTAGCGTGCGAGGGCTGCTGTTGATGGGGAAGAATTTTTACGATCTTGGAGATGCTTATCAGGCTTCCTATATTCTACAAAACATCATTGACAACTTTAAAGATTTTCCGGAGACGGTGGAAAAAGCAAAAGTTGAATTGAAACGCATCAAAGCAGAGGAATCGAAAACGAACTCCTCTCTTGATGACAAACACTAACTCTTTTTTCCAACACGACCACGATCATTAAAAATAATTGCTATGCGCAACCTTATAAAAAGTACACTTTTTGGTCTCCTATTCATCAGTTCTACCGCTCTTTTCGCTCAGCGCGACACCACAAAGGCCGGAGCGATTGATACCCAAAAACTGATTGTTATTAAGCCTTACTCGCCCACGGTAAGTGATGCGGTAAAGCCGAAGCAAACCCCACAAAAGGAGGACGACGCCGTTTTGGAACGCAAGTCCATTTCCTATGATATTTTTTCCGTTCCGGTGGCTTCTACTTTTAAGCCCGAAAAAGGGAGGGCCACGGATTTGCAAAGTATAAGGGCTCCCGATCTCTACAATACCTATGTGGCTTTAGGGTTGGGGAATTATTTTAATGCGTTTGCAGAACTCTATAGCAGCATTGCTTTGAGTGATCATCAGAACATGACCTTGGGCTTGGAACACCATTCTTCCCAAGGCGGCATCAAGAACCTGCGCTATGACAAGCAGGATAAATTTTACGACACACAGGCTCATATTGGCTTTAATGCAGAAGAGGAGTATTTTTTCTGGAAGATTAATGTTGGCCTTCTTCATCAACTGTACAATTGGTACGGCGCTTTTGATACGACCTTTCCGGTGGATCCAAGTCTAACCACCCGCAAGCCGAATCATACTTATACGGGAGCTTCTTTTGATGGAGACCTTATTTTTAAGGATATCGTTTTTGACAAACTTTCCCTAAGCTACCGTCATTTCACAGATGATTTCAAAGGAGCTGAAGATCACCTTCGAGTAGCGCCTCGTCTGGTCTTCCCGGTAGCCGGTGAAAACATTAGTATTGATTTTTTTGGAGACTATCTAAGAGGAAGTTTTGGTCACGCACTGACCCATACCCAAGGGTATAGCTGGCTCAGTGCAGGGATTCGCCCCAGTTACAATTACGATTATGGACCTTTTTCTTTTAACCTAGGAGCAGAGGCTGTTTATTTAAAGAACACCAAGAGCGAGAAGGACCAGTTTTATTTCTATCCAAAAGTTAAGGCGAGTTATGATGTGGCGGGAGATTACTTTAAGTTATATGCCGGAGCCGACGGTGAATTAAGCCAGAATACCTACTATGACTTTGTGCAAAAGAACCCCTACCTGGCTCCTGATTTGTGGGTAGGTCCGACCAATACGGAATACAACATTTATTTTGGAGGGAAAGGAAAACTGGCAGAAGGCTTGCATTACGATTTGAGAGGGAATTACCAGTCACAACGAAACCGACCGTTCTTTATGGCACATCCGGGAACACTTTCCCGCTCCGGATTGGATGATGAGGTTGAAAAATGGGACCGCTTTGATACCTTTACCGTGGGGTATGACAATGTGGAAACTTTTTCCATATATGGTGGATTGGACTATAAATTTGCCAATGATTTCTCGATGGCCATCAAAGCGACCTATGCGGATTACAATATGCAGGATATGGAGAAACCGTGGAACCTTCCGGAGCTTCAAGCCTCTTTTACCACAGATTATATCATCTCGGATCACTGGTCGATTGGAGCGGATATTTTTTACGTAGGACAGCGGTATGATTTTCTGAATTATTTAACGGAACGTGTCAAATTAGATGCCTACTTTGACGCCAACTTTAGATTGAGCTATCAGGTGAACGATTACTTGGGTTTCTTTGCCAATGGCAGTAACCTATTCAACGACAAATACGACTATTGGCACGGGTATGAAGTGCAAGGAACACAGTTCCTTATCGGCTTGGAAGTTCAATTCTAAATTTAATTTTAAAAAGATGAATTATACGGAAATTGAAAGAAAGTTTTTAGTCGTCAATCAGGACTTTAAGGCATTGGCTAAAGAGCAGTTCGTCATTAAACAAGGCTACTTGAACTCTACTGCCGAGCGCTGTGTGCGGGTACGTTTATACGGGACCAAAGGATTTATTACCGTTAAGGGGATCTCTTCCGAAAATGGCATGAGCCGTTTTGAGTGGGAAAAGGAGATTCCTTCTGAAGAGGCGGAAGTTTTACTGCAAATGTGTGAGCCGGGGATTATTGAAAAAACCCGTTTTATTGTGGATTATAAGCAGCATCGATTTGAGGTGGATGAGTTCACGGGGTTGAATGCCGGATTGGTCATGGCAGAAATAGAGCTTAAGAATGAGGAGGAGGAGTTCTTGAGCCCACCCTGGCTTGGGGAGGAAGTCACCGGAAATCAGAAGTATTACAATGCCAGCTTGAGCAAGTATCCCTATACCTTTTGGCAACGGGCATTTTTGTTCCCTGCCAATTAAATTAAACAAGAAAAATGATCAGTTCCAGAATTCTCATTGTGGAAGATGAAGCCGCCATACGAAGGGTGCTCAAAAACATTTTAATGGAAGAGAGTGATGCCTATCAAGTCGATGAGGCAGAAGAAGGCCTTGAGGCTATGGAAAAGATCAAGGCGGTGGATTACGACCTGATCTTGTGTGATATTAAGATGCCTAAAATGGATGGTTTGGAGGTGCTCAATGCCACCATGAAAATTAAACCGGATGTTCCTGTGGTGATGATTTCTGGACACGGGGATTTGGAAACTGCGGTGGAATGCATGAAAAAGGGAGCCTTCGATTATATCGCAAAACCCCCGGATCTGAATCGGTTGTTAAATACCGTGCGTATCGCGCTGGACCGTAAGCAATTGGTGACTGAAAACAAACGCTTAAAAAAGAAAGTCAGCCAGAAATACGAGATGATTGGCAAGTCTGAGGCTATGGAGCAAATCAAGGCTATCATCGATAAAGTGGCGCCGACGGAAGCCCGGGTGTTAATTACCGGGGAGAATGGAACGGGAAAGGAATTGGTCGCTCATCATTTGCACCAGAAAAGTGCCCGCTCCAAAGGGCCAATTATTGAAGTAAATTGTGCGGCAATTCCTCCTGAGCTCATCGAAAGTGAGCTCTTTGGACACGTCAAAGGGGCATTTACTTCTGCCAATAAAGATCATGTCGGAAAATTTGAGCATGCTGATGGAGGAACCATTTTCTTGGATGAAATTGGTGACATGAGCCTGTCGGCCCAGGCAAAAGTGTTGCGGGTGTTGCAGGAGAGCAAAATTGAGCGAGTAGGAAGCAATAAATCAAAGGTAGTGGACGTGCGGGTTATCGCAGCGACCAATAAGGATTTAAAAGCAGAAATCGAGAAGAAAAAGTTCAGAGAGGACCTTTACCATCGCTTGGCCGTTATTCTAATTCATGTTCCGAAGCTCAATAAACGAGAAGGCGACATTCCTTTACTCATCGAACACTTTAGCCAAAAAATAGCGGAGGAGCAGGGAGCGGCTCCCAAAAAATTTACAGCCGGAGCCATTAAAGCGCTTCAAAAGCAAGAGTGGCCTGGGAATATTCGGGAGCTGAGAAATGTGGTGGAACGCTTGTTTATCCTGGGGAAAAAAGAAATCGATGAGGCAGATGTCAAACAGTTCGTGGGCTGATTATTCTTTTTCTTGGAGGCTTTCGGGAACGTAACGTAAGAACCACATCGTCCCGCCGCCGGGTTGATCCCAAGTATGAAAGTTTTCAAACTTGTAGCGTTGGTAAA
>JAJYSO010000100.1 GCA_021793535.1 Bacteroidota bacterium
TGTTTTATAAAAGCACTCCAATCCGAATAATTTTTTTCTGCATCTTGTTTCCCTCCGTTATAAAAATGGCAAACTGCCGCAGCCAGACCATCGGTGGAGTCTAAATTTTTAGGCAAGGCCTTCAGGCGTAAGATATTTTGAAGCATTCGCGCCACTTGTTCTTTGCTGGCAGCACCGTTGCCGGTAATGGCCATTTTTATTTTTCTAGGGGAATATTCGGTAACTGGAATTTCTCGGCTCAACCCTGCGGCCATTGCCACACCTTGTGCCCTTCCCAGTTTGAGCATGGATTGGACATTTTTTCCATAAAAGGGTGCCTCGATTGCAATTTCGTCGGGATGATAAGTATCGATGAGCTCAATTGTGCGCTCGAAAATAAGTTTTAGCTTAAGATAATGATCCTTGTATTTTTTAAGGATCAACTCGTTGAGTTGCAGAAACTTCATTTTCTTTTGGTTAACCTCAATAAGCCCAAATCCCATGATCGTGGTCCCTGGATCGATTCCCAAAATGATTCTTTGCCTTTCCAAACTTTTTTTTCAAAAATATGGAATTTTACTTCGTGAACTACGCATCCTCCAAAGATTAACGAACTTTGTATCTCAAAAGAGAACTTAAAAGGAGAATTATGCCTTTGTATTTCGTCCATGTTTTAAAACCTTTGGTATGGAGGCCGCGTAAGGATGTGCAAAAACGAGTTGTTGTTTGCCTGCCCATAGATGAGTTTTCTGTTTTTTCTTCTTAAAAACAACATTTATATGACGGAGCGTAAAAACCCACCCATCGGGGCCTGGGTGAGATGTAAGCGACAAACGTTGACCTTGACTTAATATATTGACGTATTGTTTCTGGTGAGGCTTCACCTTTCAAAGGGCAAGTAGAAGCGGCTAGACAGGCTCAAAACTTGATTGTTTGTGATGAAAACTGCCTTTAGTTTCTTAACTTGGGCTCAAAACAGATACTATGGGGTCATTTCGAGATGTTCGTGTTTTAGATATAAAATTTTTGGAAGAATCACACGTGATCGCCAATTATTTAATTCCTTCTAAGGACGGACCCATTTTGGTAGAAACCGGACCAGAGACAGCTTTTGAACATTTAAAAGAAGCCATTGCTAAGGAAGGTTATCATTGGAAGGACGTTCGACATGTTTTGCTCACGCACATTCATTTTGATCATGCGGGAGCTGCGTGGAAATTTGCAGAAAATGGAGCAAAGATTTATGTCCATCCCAAAGGGCTACCTCATCTTCATCAGCCAGAAAAATTATGGAACTCTGCCAAGCGTATTTATAAGGAAGACATGGATCGCCTTTGGGGGGAAATAGCGCCCATTGCTAAAAACCTGTTGGTTCCTTTAACGGATAAACAGGAAATCATTCTGGGGGGAGTACCCTTTATAACGCATTATACGCCTGGTCATGCTATACACCATAATGCATACCAAATGGACAAAGTGGTTTTTACCGGAGATGTGGCAGGTGTGAAAATTAACGCTGGACCAGTTGTCCCCCCTTGTCCGCCACCAGATATTGATCTAATGGCGTGGAAAAGATCGATTGGCCGTTTGAAAAGCTTGCATCCGGATAGGTTGTATTTGGCTCATTTTGGTGCCGTGGATCGCCCTGATCAGCACTTGGGAGCTTTGAAAAACAGATTGGACGATTGGGCGGCCTGGATAGAGCCCTATTTTAAGGCGGGAGAAGATTCAGAGGAAGTCGTTCCGAAATTTGTAAAATATACGCAAGATCAACTTCGAGAAGAAGGGGTATCTGAGCAGGATGTACAACGTTATGAAAAAGGTAACCCCAGCTTTATGTCCGTTACCGGATTAATGCGCTATTGGAAGTTAAAGTCTCAAGGCAGGCTGGAGTGATAAACAATCGTGTTTTCTCATTAGTTATTCTTGATGAAACGTTGGGGTATACTGTTGTCTTTTTTGTTTTTTATCAGTAGCTGTTTGATAGCACAGCCTGTGCTTCAAGACGGGATCCCGTCAGATATGGATTCAGATGATATTTTTTATGCACTTTTAGAAGGAGAGGAGCACTGGCCGAGATTATCGGGGGTCGTTCGGCAAAGCCCCGATCAGTATGAACCGCCCGTCCTCTATGCTATGGCGAATAAGCTGTTTATGCAAGATGAAAAAAAGGCAGCTCTATTTTGGTATTGTTTGGCACAGATACGCAGTTTGTATGCAAAAAACCTTGCCAAACCTTCGCTTCATGCCTTCGGCGAGAAAAAAATTAGCCTGTATGGAGAATATTTTGGAAAAGCAATAGAAGCCTATGCCTTTTCTAATACTGTGGAACTTCAAGAGGTGATCAATATGCTAAAGCAATACTTGCGCCTTCATAAAGAAAACTATAACCTATTGTGGGTGTATACCCCTCAAAAGCAAATATACCCTCCCTTTGATCACAACTTTGAACCCTTGTCCGAATGGGAGAATATTCGTAAGCGTACCTTTGAGGAGTATTTTGAAAATGTTCAACGTTTTTTTGAAAGATAACCGAATTTATCTCAGAGGTTACACCTGTATTTCTATAGAGCTCCCAAGTTTCTATATGTTGATGTCATGGCCTGTGTTCGAAAAGCGAGAGCTAAAAGGGGGCTACTTTTAGGGAGATACCTATTTTTCGGGAGGTTTATTCATTATCTTTATCTTTGCCAGGAAAGATCCCATCCGCCTTTGGCGATGAATTGATTTGCCGCCAATTTGGTAAATTGCGCCGGTTTTGATCCAATTTGGTATGGTTTTATGCTTTATAAAGTAAAACGATTAGCGGTAAATTTTTTAAAATTTCGAAAAGCTTTTGTAAACTATTCTTTTCGAAAATTCAAATTTGCAGAAATATTCTTGCTCTGGCTGCGAGAAAAATTGACTCGTTCTCAATTTTTGATTCTTTCGGGAATTATGGTTGGCTTTACTGCGGGATTTGCCGGTGTTCTTTTAAAAGTACTGGTACACCGCGTGCAGACCTTTGTCAATACCGGCATTCCTTTTGAAGAACGGATTTTTGCTTTTGCCCTCTTTCCGGCGTTGGGTATTTTTTTAACGGCTGTAGTGGTGAAGTATTTTTTCGGAGGAAAGAATGATCGGGTTTTCTCGGGATTACTGGTGGATATATCCCAAAGGAGGAGCAAAATAAGATCCAGTAAGATGTATTCGCAAATTCTACAAAGTGCCATCACGGTGGGATTTGGAGGGTCGGTTGGCGTGGAAACTCCCAATGCCATTACAGGTTCTGCCATTGGTTCTAATTATGCCCAGCGGTATAGGCTAGGGTTTAAGGAACGTACACTATTATTGGCTTCGGGAGCGGCAGCGGGTATAGCTTCTTTGTTTGACGCTCCCATTGCAGGGGTGATGTTTGCCTATGAGGTCTTGCTCATGGGGATTGTTTTTACGGATTTGATTCCGTTGGTAATCGCAGCCATCTGTGGGAGTTTGGTCTCCACCATACTGGTAGATGATCAAGCCCTTTTTCACTTTCTTGAATCGGAAGGTTTTTATTACAAAAACACTTTTTATTACATCCTTTTAGGTTTGGTAACAGGGTTTTATGCTCGGTATTATTTAGTGGTGGGGACCCGTATAAACCGTTATTTTAAACGATATGAAAAACGCACCCTTCGAGGAGCATTACTGGGAGGCATTGGCGTTTCTTTGCTTTGTGTAGTGTTTCCGCCCTTGTATGGAGAAGGCTACCTCAATATTAACACGTTGCATCACGGGGATATCGATTATATCCTTCATGAAAGCTTGTTTCGTTATTTCGGTGTTTCTTCTCTGACCATTATTATCTTTTTGGGACTGGCCGTGGTGATGAAAGCTGTGGCGACTGGGTTGACCCTTCATTCAGGGGGAAGTGGCGGAAATTTTGCGCCTTCCTTGGTTTCAGGGGGGATGTTGGGTTATTTGTTTGGGTATGTCTTGCAAACTATAGGAGTGACCGATATTCCCACGACAAACTTTATGCTGGTGGGAATGGCGGGAGTGATGGCAGGAGTATGGTACGCACCCATGACGGGAATCTTTTTAATAGCTGAAATTAGTAGCGGTTATCAGTTGCTTGTTCCTTTGATGATTGTGGCAGTCATGTCTTTTGTAATCAACCGTTTCTTTTCTCAGGTGAACCCAAATTATTCGGATTTGGCTGACAAAGGTGAAATTTTTACTACTCGACAAGATCAAAACCTATTGGTTCACATTGCCTTGAAAGACTGCTTGAATCCCTTGACCCTAAAAGTTGATATTAACGAGTCCCTTCAGCAAGTATTGAACAAGGTGAGAAGCAGCAATCAAAATACAATTGCGGTTGTGAATAATGAAAACAAGTACTTGGGAATTATTGATCGCGAGCATTTACGCCCCTATTTAGTAAATCCATCCGAGGCGGAGGGAGTGGGGGTCAATCAACTATTGTCCAGCTCATCTTTTGAAATTAAACATGAGGATTCGGTGATGAAAGTTATTAAGATGTTTGATGAGGCAGATGTATGGCAGCTCCCCTTGATTGATGCCGAAAGAAAATTTGAAGGTTTTGTGAGTCGTTCGGCAATTTTAAAAAATTATAGGTCCTTACTTCGTGAATTCTCAGATGTCTAAATGGAATAAGGTAGAATATCCCCGCATAGGTCTTCTGAAATAAGCGTAGCTTTCCGTGAGTAGAGAGGTGGTTCATTTGCTTCTCAAGCTATAAAAACACACCTGACTTCATCAATGCGCCACCCAAAAAGAGTTTTTCCAAAAATCATCCTCAAAAAGCATAGCTATTTCTTTTTGCTTTTTTGTCAAGAGCATTGTTTTTTGGATTACTCGATTACCTTCGGTTAATTTTATCTCTAGAGTGGTGATCGTTTTGGCAATGGATAAAACGCTGTCAACACTCATCTGAAAACCATTGAGCTTCAAGATCCTTTCCAGCTCTTTGTACACTTTATAGGCTACAAAGCAGATGCAAACATGGGCCTCTATTCTCCTTGGAGTGAAGTGGAAAATTGGCCGGGTTTGAAGAGTACCTTTGGTTACCCTAAAAGCCCTTTCAATTACCCACAACCCCCTATATTGTTCATAGACCTCTTTTGGATCCAGTGTAGTATTGGTGATGTATCCCTTTAAGCCGTCCCATTTCTTATCTTCTTCGATTTTCTCTTGATTGATATGAACGTGGACATCATCGGTTATTTCTAAAAATTTGTTGTATCCGCGTTTGTTGACATTTTCCTTAGTAATCTTTCCGCTTTTAAAAGCCTTCTCTAGCCTCTTGATACCTTTATCTCGATTATAGGCATCCTTCTTAGCCCTCTTTTTGGAATAACTTATAATCAACCTTCCTTTGGCTGTCTTAAGTTGATGAAATAAGCCATCCTTTTTTTCGAAACAGAGAATTTGGTTTTTTGTTTTCTGGGCTATATTTTTTATTCTTTCTCCAATGATATATTTATAATCGTGTGCTTCCAATAAAGCAAGATTTGTCTTATTCATCAATCCTGAATCGGCTACAATGACAAAATCGCTTAATGCAAATCGATGGACAAAGTCTTCCAAAATAGGAAGCATTGTTCGGCCTTCGTATTGTGCCCCATTGAACAAGGCATAAGACAAAGGATAGCCCTCTTTGCTCACCAATAATCCCAATACAATCTGGGATTGGCTATGTTTCCCATCTTTAGAAAAACCGGGCTCTCGTAAGTCATCTTTTTTATCCGTTTCAAAGTATAGAGTGGTGACATCATAAAAGAGCAACCCAATCTTGCCACCAAGAATCTTACGGGTATGGGATACGCTTATCTGCTGTATTTCTTCCTGTTGAGTTTTATAGAGCTTATCCAGATATCGGTATATTTTATTTAAGTCTGTGTCTTCGTTGAAGTGGGTCTTTAGATATTCCACCGTAGCCGATTTACTTAAAGGCTGCCCAAGCCTGGAGACTACTAAATATCGCAGCTCATCGTCCTTTATCTTATCAAAGCCTATGGAGTCATAAACACGGTTCACAAGAAGTTGAATACCATTGAGTAGAATATTCTCAATCTTGCTCAACAAATGCTTTGTGAGCTGTAGCTCTTCTTGTTCCTGTTGATGCGCACGGAAAATATCTTCCCCTTTGGTGTGCTTTTCTATCCATTCTTTTGCTTTAGCCAAGAGAGAAGCCTCCTGATGCTTATCTTGAGCCACTCCTATCGTTTTTACTTCTTTATATTTTCCTGAGCTTTTATCTACAATTACAATGCTCACCGTGCCGGACCTGTTGTGTTTTTTGCGTACATACATACTCAAAAATAAGGCTTTTCATCTTTGCACCACCCATTTTAAATACCAAAAATAGATAACATGTTGATAATCTATATGTTACAAAATGAAAGCTATTGAAGTGATGAAGTCAGGAGGTAGAATATCCCCGCATAGGTCTTCTGAAATAAGCGTAGCTTTCCGTGAGTAGAGAGGTGGTTCATTTGCTTCTCAAGCTATAAAAACACAGTATACAGTGGCCCCTCCTCCTTTCGAGGTCGCTATCTTGCCGGTACTTCTTTTCCCTTAAGTTACTCTTCTTAGGCGATGGCTTGG
>JAJYSO010000101.1 GCA_021793535.1 Bacteroidota bacterium
AACTCAATATTGTCTAATGTTCCATTAGGCTTAACGGTAACATCCTGCTTGTTAAAAATTTTCTTTAATTTTTGAGTGGTCCCAAAAGACAGCTCTTTGTTGACATACACAATCGCATTATCCAAATCACCACCTCGGATCAGGCCGTGTTCAAAAAGAGCTTCTAATTCGTGTAAAAACACAAAAGTTCTTGCATTGGCAATTTCCTTTTTAAAATCAGAAAGATCGTGAAGGGCCGCATTTTGTGAACCGACAACTTCCGTTCCAAAATCCACTAATGTGAGTACTTGATAGGTATCAGAGGGAACCAAAAGAATTTCGCTCCCACTCTTTTCATCCTTAATACTGATGTTCTCCGTAACGATATACTCGTCTCTATCTTCGGATTGTGGTTCTACTCCTGCCTTTTCTAAAGCCTCGACAAATAATTTTGAAGAGCCATCCATGATCGGGGGCTCAGCAGCATCAACTTCAATGAGAAGGTTATCGATTTCCAATCCAACACAGGCAGCCAAGACATGTTCGGTGGTCTGGATGGTAACTCCATCTTTTTCCAGACGCGTTCCACGTTCAGTCGTGGTCACCAAGCTTGCAAGAGCTGGCACCTCAGGTTCGTCCTCTAAATCTACACGTTTAAATACATAACCATGGTTGACCGGAGCCGGTTTAAAAGTCATTTTCACTTGCTTTCCGGTATGCAAACCAACTCCTGTTAAGGTTACCGGATTAGTAATAGTCTGCTGCTTATGATTTTTCGCCATTATCCTCAAGCTTTTTTTCTATTTCGTTAAGACGGTTTACGATTTTAGGTAGGTTTCTAAAATGTACATAAGAACGGCTATATGCCGCATATTCAAAAGCGGGGGACCCTTGTAATGCACGACCGTCTTCAACATTCTTTCCCACCCCTGATTGTGCTTGGATTTGCACGCCATCTCCAATTTCAATATGGCCTACAATACCCACTTGCCCCCCAATAACGTTGTGTTTTCCTATTTTTGTGGATCCCGCGACCCCGGTTTGTGCGGCAATCACAGTATGCTCCCCAATTACGACATTGTGCGCAATTTGTACGTGATTATCCAGCTTAACTCCTTTTTTAATAAGCGTTGATCCCATTGTCGAACGATCGATGGTAGTTGCCGCACCAATTTCAACATCATCTTCCAAAACTACATTTCCAATCTGAGGGATTTTCTTATACACCCCATGCTTATCGGGAGCAAAACCAAATCCATCAGCACCAATTACAGCATTGCTGTGAACAATACAATTATTACCGACAACCGTACCTTCGTACAACTGCACTCCCGAATACAAGATTGTATGATCTCCAATTTTGGAACGATCCCCAATGGTCACATTAGGATAGATCTTTACATTGTCTCCTATCTCAACATGATCTCCAATATGAGCAAAAGCACCAATGTAGACATCGGCCCCATAACTTGCCGTTGAAGCGATATAAGATGGCTGTTCAATTCCTGTCTTATCCGTTTTGGTATGCTCGTGGTAATATTCCAATAATTGGGTCAATGCCAAATAGGCATCATCGACTTTGACCAAGGTCGGGGTAATGGGCTTACGGGGCTGATAGTCCTTATTGACGATGCAGACTGAGGCCTCGGTCGTGTATAAATAATGCTCGTACTTTGCATTGTGTAAAAAAGTCAAGGTTTCCGGTTTACCTTCTTCTATCTTGGCAAAATCGGAAACTTCGGCTTCGGGGTTGCCGTAAACTTCCCCGTTGAGCACCTCTGCAATCTGTTTAGCTGTAAATTTCATTGTCGCAAAAATAACAAAAAATGTTAATATTAGGCTTTTGGATAACAGATATAATATTTGACGACGGGTTCTGTCAGGGCCTCCAAATTAAATTGATCTGACGCCTCAGCAACATCTTCCACACTTCCATCTTTATACAAGATACGAATGGGATTTGTATGTTGATAAGCCTGTTGAGATACTTTATCACAAAAGACGAAATAACGGGCTTCCTCTACAGGAAGGTCATAACGCTCACAAACCTCCTTAAGCTTCAAATCCAAAAAGTCCGGGGCAATTGGTGTGGCTTGCATTTTTACTTTCAACAAGTTTCGTCGCAGCAACATCTTACTGAGCTGACTCAAAACAAAGTCTTGTTCGTCTTCCCACAACTTCAAAGCAGAAACAATATCACAGTCATCCAACCTGCTGAATTTTTTTAAAACATCGTCCGTAAAATTAGTGGAATCGATCTTGTTTTCCAGAAAAAATTGCAATGCCGGAGTAGCCTTTAAAAAAGTGCCCTGCAAGGCAAGGTCTTTTGCTCGTTTTAATACCCGTATCAATAACTGCTCCGCTCCCAAACTGGTCTTGTGGAAATAAACTTGCCAGTACATCAGCCGCCTGGCAACTAAAAATTTTTCTACAGAATAGATACCTTTTCCTTCGACCACTAGCTCGTCTTGATGAACATTCAACATGGCTATCAGACGCTTGCTGTTGATATTTCCCTCGGCCACTCCTGTATAAAAGCTGTCCCTTTTTAAATAATCCAAACGATCTACATCCAACTGACTCGCAATTAATTGTTTAAAAAATCGCCGCGGGTATTTACCGTTAAAAATTTGTACAGCCAGTTCCAGTCTTCCCTCAAAGATGTTGTTCAGTTTTTCCATAAAGCGAAGAGAAATGGACTCATGGCTGACATCGTTAATTAGGGTCTGCTCCATAGCATGGGAAAAAGGACCATGCCCGATGTCATGTAAGAGAATTGCCATTAAAAGTGCCTCCTCTTCCTCTTCTGAAAATGGAGTTCCTTTAAAGCGAAGAACTTTTAGCGCTTGTTCCATAAGATGCATACAGCCAAGAGCGTGATGAAATCGACTGTGATTCGCTCCCGGGTATACTAAACTGGAAAGCCCCATTTGGGCAATACGACGTAGTCTCTGGAAATACGGATGCTCCACAATGTCAAAAATACTTTCATTGGGAATCGTAATAAAACCGTAAATTGGATCGTTTAATATTTTGAGTTTGTTCTGCAAATTCAAATCTTTGTGAGTGACAATTTGGACAAATATACAGATATGAATCAAATCAAAATACTTTGGGTCGACGATGAAATTGAATATTTAAAGCCACATATTCTTTTTTTGGAGAAAAAAGACTACAAAGTGCAAGGGTGTACAAGTGGCACTGAGGCGCTAGAAGAGATCAAAAACAACAATTTCGATCTTGTATTTTTGGACGAAAACATGCCGGGATTAAGCGGTCTAGAAACCTTGGGAGAAATTAAGAAAATAAAAGACACCCTTCCGGTAGTAATGGTCACCAAAAATGAGGAAGAGCACATTATGGAAGAAGCGATTGGGTCCAAAATTGCCGACTACCTCATCAAACCGGTCAATCCAAACCAATTACTGCTCAGCTTAAAAAAGAACCTGGACCATTCCAGGTTGGTCTCAGAAAAAATGACTTCTCATTATCAACAAGAGTTCAGAAAAATAGCCATGGACCTTTCCATGGTTAATTCTTACGAAGGGTGGACAGATTTATACAAGCGGCTGGTATTTTGGGAATTACAACTCGAGGATACAGCCTCCACTGGAATGAGCGAAATTTTGGAGTCTCAAAAAACAGAAGCCAACAGCGCTTTTGGGAAGTTTATCGAAAAAAACTATAAATCCTGGTTGGATCCAAACCAAAAAGGCCCCGTAATGTCCCACACCTTATTCCGCAACAAAGTTTTACCGGAATTGAAAAAGGACGCTCCCGCCCTACTCATCGTAATCGATAACATGCGCTACGATCAGTGGAAAGCCTTTGAGCCCATCCTCAATACCTATTACAAAAGAGAAAAAGAAGACTTGTATTGCAGTATTTTACCCACGGCTACCCAATATGCCAGAAACGCAATCTTTTCAGGACTGATGCCTGCTGATATGCAGAAACTACACCCTGACTTATGGTTAAACGATACCGAAGATGGAGGAAAAAATATGCATGAGGAAGCGTTTTTAAAGGCCCAGTTAAAACGACTGGGGCTAAATTTAAAAATGCAATATCACAAGATTTCAAATCTCAAAAGCGGGCGACAATTGGCCGCAAACTTTCAAACCCAAAAAGACAATGACTTGACGGTCATCGTATACAATTTTGTAGATATGCTCTCGCATTCCAAAACAGAAATGGAGGTCATCAAAGAATTGGCTTCAACAGACAAATCCTATCGTTCTTTGACCCTTAGTTGGTTCAAAAACTCTCCCTTACTGCAAATCATTCAACATGCCCAAGACTTAGGCTTTAAGCTGATGCTTACCACTGACCATGGAACCATCAACGTAAAAAGCCCATCCAAAGTAATCGGCGATAAAAACACGAGCTTAAATCTTCGTTACAAAACCGGGAGGAGCTTGACTTATGAAAAAAAGGATGTTTTATCGGCTAAAAATCCAAATGATTTTCACCTCCCTTCCATCAATATGAGTAGTTCCTTTATCTTTGCCAAAAACAATTTATTCTTCGCCTACCCCAACAACTACAATCATTACGTTCCCTATTATCAAAACACCTATCAACACGGTGGAATTTCACTGGAAGAAATGTTTGTTCCCTTTGTTGTATTAGGCCCACGTTAAACGATGACAACCTATACCTATACCCTAACAGAACTTCCGGAAATCGCCCACAAGATACTGCAAAGCTGTACCAGCAAAACCCTTCTTTTTTATGGCCCTATGGGCGTGGGTAAAACAACTTTGATCAAAGAACTCACCTACCAGTTGGGTTCCATGGATAATGTCAGTAGCCCTACTTTTTCGTTGGTCAACGAATACGCCTCCAAAGCAGGTCCTATTTACCACTTCGACTTTTATAGAATTCGAGACGAAGAAGAAGCATTGGATATCGGTATAGAGGAATATTTTGATTCTGGAAATTGGTTGTTTGTGGAATGGCCTGATAAAATCCCCAACTTTCTCCCTTCTGACTATCAAAAGATCCTTATCGAGCGAAAGGACGGCATAAATCATTTGCACCTGACTGCCCCGTAAAAACGGGTTTCCAAGAAATCCTTCATTAAGGGCACCCTCTTTTGGCATACTATTTGAAATTATAGCTGCCAAACAATTACTTATGCGAAATTTTATTTTTTTCCTTACACTTATGGCTTCTTTCTGGAGTGCCTTTGCCCAAGCCCCTATCTTTTCATCTGCCGAAGTTCAAGAAGCACGGGTGTATTACAATGGTGCGGAGCTACAACAAACCGCAACACTCCAGCTACCCAAAGGAACATCTGAAATAGTACTTACCAATATCGCCAATCAAATCGACCAAAACACTTTACAAATTGGGTCTACTTCGGGACTCACCATTTTATCCAGTCAGTTTTCCAATAAATATTTAAAGGAATATGAGAACATAAACGATCCAACTTTGCGTACGCTAAAAGAGACCGTTCAAAAGAAAGAAACGGAACTAAATCACCTAGCATCCCTTATCGAAACGGACCAGCAAACCATAAAATTCCTAGATAGCAACTCCAAAAGCGGAGAAAAGCCTATTCATCTAAACAGTACCTCGGAAGCCGTCAACTGGATTGCATTTTACAGAAAGAAAAGAACGGAATTGAAAGATAATATCCATTCGAAAACACAGGCGCTAGCCGCTTTAAAAAAAGAAATAGAACAACTCAAAGCTCGAATGGGAGCCGATGCAGACACCCTAGCCGATAAAGGAAAGGGGAAGTTGATTATGCAAATACACACCACAGCACAAACAACAGCTACGTTAAATTTAAACTACATAACTCCGGCTGCCCATTGGGTGCCCTCATACGATTTAAAGATAGAGCAAATCAACACCCCCATCCAAGTGGAACACAAAGCGGAAATCGTTCAGAATTCAGGAGTAGACTGGAAAAATGTACATTTGGATTTGACCTCCGGTAAAATCGGACAATATCACCAAGTCCCCACCTGGAACACTTGGTTTATCGGATATCAATCCGAAGCTAACAAAAGACCGCTTTATTCACTACAGGCACGAGCAATGACTTCAGAAGAGCGCATACCACAGACAGACAACATCTCAGCGTACACTACCCTAGAAGAAAACCAACTCAATCAAAATTTTTCTATCGCCCTTCCTTATACCATTCTAAGCAACGGGAAAAAACACATTGTCAAACTTTCCAAATCCGAGCTTCACGCAGTATATCAATATTACGCGGCTCCAAAACTCGATTTATCCGTCTATTTGATCGCTCAAATAAAGGACAGCCTCTACCGGCAGTTATTACCGGGAGATGCCACACTTATTTTTGAAGGAACTCACGTGGGTAAAACGTTTATAAACCCATCAAGCACCACAGATAATCTTCAATTAAACATTGGTAGAGATCCGAGAATCGCTGTTACGCGAGAGTTGATTCGCAATCAATCCGGAACCAAATTGCTGTCGGGGAAAAAAGAGCAAAATTACCAGTATGAAATTGCCATAAAAAATAACAAAAATGAACCTGTTCATCTTATTGTTGAGGATCAATTTCCAATTAGAGAT
>JAJYSO010000102.1 GCA_021793535.1 Bacteroidota bacterium
TCCGATCTTTGTTTATCCATGCGCAGCAAGGTCAAAGGGACCCCGATATGGTTATTTAAATTCCCCGCAGTAAAAGCAACGGTATATTTTTGTGAAAGTACACTGGCCACCAGTTCTTTTGTGGTCGTTTTTCCATTACTACCAGTAATAGCCACAATGGGAATACCTAAGTATCTCCGATGAAAACGAGCCAAGCCTTGTAAGGTCTTTAAGGGGTCTTTTACCACCTTAACGCCTTTTTTTTTCGCTAAGCTCCAACGACTGGTCACCACGAGTCTCGCTCCTTTAGCCAAGGCCGTCTCAGCAAAATCATTCCCATCGAAATTTTCTCCTTTAAGGGCAAAAAACAGTTTGTCGGTCAATTCTCTTCTGGAATCTGTTTCCACTCCTGCAGTTTGCAGAAAGGCTATATGTAAATCAAGTAGGTCCTTCATGTTTTAAAAAACAAAGCCCTTCAATGACGGATTATCGAAGGGCTAATTAAAAAATTCGTTTACCTTGTTAATCTTTAGCGCGTCTTCCTTTTTTAGAGCTTGCGCCTACACGGGACATGGCATTCCGAAACCCGATGTAATCGGTAGCCATATCCTGCGGATAAAAACGCCTTTGTGCAGGGTCGAGCCAATACGCATAATCTTTCCAAGAACCTCCTTTGACCACGCGCGTCTCATTGCTGATTAAAGTTGTGCGCTTGGAGGACGCACTATTTGATGGAGCTAATCCTATCGAATCAATATCGGCCTGGTCAACTCCCGGGCCATAGATTTGCTGGTTGACCAAATCTCCGGTTTGTCCATAAATACTGGAAGAAGTTTCATCTCCGTCATAGTAATCTCGATTGTCGCTACGACTGTAATTGGTTCGCAAATAAGTCTGCTCCTCATCTATAGGTACACGCTTCACCTCTCCTGGCAAACCTACTGCCACAATGCGACCAGAACTCAGGGTATCATAATCCACATTATTTTGACCAATAATAACTACTTTCCCATCTTCTCCAATCAAATTCTGAGTATAGACGTTGCCTCGGTAATAATTAAAGTCGTTCATTTTCATATCCACTCGAGGCCGATACACATCAGCCACCCATTCGGCAACATTTCCCGCCATGTCGTACAGTCCAAAATCATTTGGAGGGTAACTTTTTATCTCATTGGTCGCATTGGCTCCATCGGTACTCCATCCCGCTACACCACTGTAGTCTCCATACCCTTGCTTAAAGTTAGCCAATTGATCCCCCCTGTTCCGGCGCTTATTCGAAGTGGTATAATTGCCGTCCCACGGGTATTTTTTTCGACCTCTATAATTGTTATAAGAACGCTTAGACAAGAGTCCCAAAGCTGCATATTCCCACTCTGCTTCGGTAGGTAGGCGATAGTCCGGTAACAGGATCCCATCTTTCAACTGTACATAATTGTGCAAGGTGTCTCCTCTGATCACCTCCATGAAGCGATTGGAGTTTTTTCCTCCTTTAAACAACGAGTCGTTACCCCCATAAGTTGATTTGGGGTCCGACAAATAGCCATGGGTGCTAAATTGCGTTCCTTGTTCGTGCGTATACATCGAGTTCTTAGCGAAGATACCCGCATCTTCCATTAATTTCTCGTTTACCCGATCGGTTCGCCATTTGCTAAACTCATTGGCCTGTACCCAAGTTACACCCACTACCGGGTAATTTTGATAAGCCGGGTGACGCAGATAATAGTTTACATAGGTCGAACGTTCGCCAAGTGGCGTTCGCCAAACCAAAGTATCGGGTAAAGCCCCTTTGTAAATATTCGCATAGCGTTCTTCTGTAGGTGGAAAAGTAGCTTTCAACCAATCCAAATACTGTAAATACATCCGATTGGTCACTTCTGTTTCATCCATATAAAAGGAAGCGACTGTTTGTTGTGTAGGGGTGTTGTTCCAATCATGCATGGGATCATCAGCAACTTTACCCATCGTAAAGGTTCCTCCCTCGATAAACACCAAGCCCGGACCCGTAGCCTGCTCCTTATAATCCGTCTGATAGCGAGGTCCTCCTTTTTTTCCTGTCAAATCCCAACCTGTCGCTCTGGAAACTTTCTTATAATTTCGTGAATTGTTACAGCCGACAAACAAGCTGATCATCAAAGTAATTATAAAAAATTTAACCGCCGTTTTAAATCCCATATTTTTCTTTTAAAATATTCAAAACTGCAAGATAAAGTAATTAAATTAATCTCAAAATTTTTTAACTAAACCTCTTTGACCTCAACCCAATGCAGCTCCCATCCATCCCCTTATATCTCGTTATTATTTCCAGATCAAAAACCTTATATTTGTGCGGTGGTTTTCAGCATTACAAGAATCTGAGCTACTCCATACGATGACTTTATGCCGTTTACCTCTCGACTGAAGTCATTCACGTGGCTAAGAACACCTTTATATGAAAAAAAGCCTTGTTTTAGCTTTTCTACTGGTTGCGGGTTGTTTAAAGATTGTACAGGCGCAAGCAACCAAAGAGTACCGTGTGCTTACAGTAGGCGTGCCCTTTCTACTGGTTCCCGGCGATGCGCGTGCAGCAGGAATGGGAGATATGGGGATCGCCACTGCACCTGATACGTATGCCCAACAATGGAATGCTGCCAAATACATATTTAATCCTCAAGACCAAGGAATTGGGCTGTCATATGTGCCGTATCTGCGAAAACTAACCAATGACATCAATGTGGGGCAACTCAACTATTTCCGGCGGCTGAACGAACGAAGCGCCTTTGCCGCAAGCATCCGCTATTTCAATCTCGGAGAAGTGTCCAGCAGACAATCGGCAACAGAAACCGGGCTGATCCTCAGGCCTAATCAATTTGCTGTGGACGGAAGCTACTCCTTAAAACTCAGCGAGACTTTCGCTATGGGAATCACTGCCCGCTATATACGATCGGATTTAAAAATTCAAACATCCATTGAGGATGCCGCAGCCATCAATTCCTTTGCGGTCGATATCTCCGGCTACCTCGAGAGTAGACTCCTCCATTTTCAGAATTTCGAAGGACAGTGGCGTGCCGGTTTCAACATCTCCAACATCGGCCCCAAATTGAAATACAGTTCCTCCAACGAAGAAAGCTTCCTCCCTACCAATCTTGGAATCGGCGCAGGGTTCGATTTTATACTCAACAAGGATAACACCCTTGGCGTCTACACCGAATTCAACAAATTATTGGTCCCTACTCCCAGTGACTCCAACGCCGATGGGGTCATCAACAGAGAGGATGACTATTACAACAAAAATGCCCTTGAAGGTATTTTTTCTTCCTTTACCGACAGTCCAGGAGGACTGCAGGAAGAACTCAAAGAAATTACTTGGGCTGTCGGTGTGGAATACTTCTTTAAAAATAATTTTTCCCTGCGTACCGGCTATCGGCACGAAAGCCCGGAAAAAGGTTTTCGACAGTATTTAACTTTAGGCACAGGCTTTACCTATTCAATTGCCAGAATACAGCTTTCCTACCTGTTTTCAACAGCCCATACACAAGTCAATCCACTCGAAGGCGGGCTTCGCTTCAGTCTGGCTTTTGACCTGAGTAAAATTCGTTAACCCTACACCGTTTGAAATCGAAAAACGAAAAGCTCCAAAATTTTAACCTCCTTAAAAAGGATTTCAAAATTCTAGAATCGAGTTCATTATCCGCGCTTGCACCGTTATAATTGAAAAATTACCTAAATTGCCGACCTAAATTTATAGTTAAAAAGATTTAAGAATCAAACTTAAAATCATACTTTTGTCATTTGCGTTTCCGCACATAAAAAATCATTGTTTATGAAAAAGATAACTAAAGAAACCTACCTAGATTGGTATGAAAATATGCTGTTTTGGCGCAAGTTCGAAGATAAATTAGCCCAAGTATATATCCAACAAAAAGTGCGTGGTTTTCTTCATCTCTATAATGGACAAGAAGGGGTTCTCGCTGGAGCTCTGCATGCCATGGACCCTTCCAAAGACAAAATGATTACTTCTTATCGAAATCACGTTCAGCCGATTGGACTTGGATTGGATCCCAAAAAAGTAATGGCTGAACTCTATGGAAAAGTAACCGGAAGCTCCCACGGTTTAGGAGGGTCCATGCATATTTTTTCTAAAGAGCACCATTTTTACGGAGGGCATGGTATCGTAGGCGGGCAAATTGCCTTGGGAACCGGTATTGCCTTTGGAGATAAATATTTCAAAAGAGATGGCGTTACCTTAACTTTTCTAGGCGATGGGGCCACCCGGCAAGGTGCTTTTCACGAGTCGTTAAACTTAGCCATGTCTTGGCAACTTCCCGTGGTTTACTGTATCGAAAACAACGGCTATGCCATGGGTACTTCTACCAAACGAACTTCCAACCAAACCGAACTGTGGAAACTTGCCCTCGGGTTCGATATGCCTAGCGGTCCGGTTGACGGAATGAATCCCGCCCATGTTGCGGAAGCTTTGGATGAAGCTATAACACGCGCCAGAAGCGGTGGTGGACCTACACTCTTGGAACTGAAAACCTACCGCTATCGCGGGCACTCGATGAGTGATGCACAACACTATCGAACCAAAGAAGAGGTAAAAGAATATCAGAAATTGGACCCTATTATTCAGGTAAAAAACAAAATACTCGAAGAAGGTTGGGCTACCGAAGATGAGCTTAAAAAAATCGATAAAAAGGTAAAAGCACTCGTCAAGGAATGTGAGCAATTTGCTGACGAGTCGGATTGGCCAGAGACAAGTTTAATGTACGATGCCGTTTACGAACAAAAAGATTATCCGTTTTTACCACATAAATTATAATTATAGATTATGGCTGAAGTAATTAACATGCCTCTCTTGAGCGACACAATGGAAGAAGGTACCATTGCAAAATGGCTTAAGAAAAAAGGGGACAAAGTTGAGGAAGGCGATATCCTAGCCGAAATTGAAACTGATAAAGCAACGATGGAGTTTGAGTCCTTTTATGAAGGTACACTTTTACATATAGCCGTTGAAGAAGGCGACTCTGCTCCCGTCAACCAAATGATTGCCATTATCGGAGAAGAAGGTGAAGACATTCAGAATCTAATTGCTGGCAAAACATCAGACTCTTCTAAAAAAGAGAAAGATTCGGAAGGAGATTCAAGCAAAGAAAAAGGAGAAGAAGAGAAAAAAAACAAGGAAGAAAAGGAAGAGAAAGACGAAGGAGAGAAAGAGGAAAATGCCTCCTCCGGCGATATTCCAGAAGATGTTGAAGTTATTACCATGCCACTCCTTTCCGATACCATGGAAGAGGGTACTGTTGCCAGTTGGTTAAAAAAAGAAGGAGATAAGGTTTCTGAGGGCGACATTCTCGCTGAAATTGAAACCGATAAAGCCACTATGGAGTTCGAATCCTTTTATGAGGGGGTTCTTTTAAAAATCATCCTTCCTGAGGGAGAAAGCGTACCTGTAGATGCTCCAATTGCCGTCGTCGGACCGGAAGGAACTGATGTTTCTGGCTTTTTGGACAGCTTGAAATCAGGTGGTGCCCCGAAAAAGAACAGTAAAAAATCCTCCAAGACTGAGGTAAAAGCGGAAGCTGAACCCTCAGCAAAGGAAGCCGACGCCGCTGATACTGAGGAAAAGCAAAATACAGGTAGAGATGGTAAACGCATCTTTGCTTCCCCTTTGGCCAAGCGAATTGCTGCCGATAAAGGGATCGATCTCTCCGATGTCAAAGGAACAGGTGAAAACGGTAGAATTGTAAAACGAGATGTCGAAGGATATCAGCCTAGCGCTTCATCGGCAGACACCAAGCCGACAACTCAAACCACAGCACAAAGCTATGTTCCGGTAGGAGAAGAGACTTTTGAGGAGGTAAAAAATTCGCAAATGCGAAAAACCATTGCCAAACGATTGACGGCCTCCCAGTTCGGCGCTCCACACTACTACCTTACCATAGAAGTGAATATGGAAAATGCAATGGCCTCCAGAAAGACCATTAATAATATTCCGGATACCAAGATATCGTTCAATGACATGGTCATCAAAGCCTCTGCAATGGCCCTGAGAAAACACCCACAGGTGAATTCTACTTGGAAGGATTCGGTTACCAAAATTGCAAAACACATCCACATCGGGGTTGCTGTAGCGGTGGAGGATGGCTTGGTTGTTCCGGTCTTGCGGTTTACAGACCAACAAACCTTGACCCAAATTAACGCCAATGTCAAAAACCTTGCCCAAAAGGCTCACGACAAAAAGATTCAGCCAGATGAAATGGAAGGAAGTACTTTCACTGTTTCTAACCTGGGAATGTTTGGTATTCAAGAATTCACAAGCATCATTAACCAGCCCAACTCAGCGATCCTGTCTGTCGGAGCTATTGAAGAAAAGCCAGTCGTAAAAGATGGAGCAATCGTTGTGGGACATACCATGAAGCTCACTTTAGCCTGTGACCACCGGACGGTGGATGGGGCTACTGGAGCCAAATTCTTACAAACGTTAAGAATCTACTTGGAAAACCCAGTAACCATGTTGGCATAAATCTTAACTGAGATCGGA
>JAJYSO010000103.1 GCA_021793535.1 Bacteroidota bacterium
AAGTTCTTCCGTTGTCATATTGTGATCTTCTGTGGCCAGTTGTATGTCAAAGCTTTTAAACTCTCCACGAACATTAGACACCATCATGTGTCTCACTTTAAACCCAATCTCTGAGTGAGCAGGGTCCAATTGCCAATTAATCTTTGCCATAATCTAAAGTTTTAAGTTATTATCTTACAAACAAAGTTAACCGTAAAATCTTTAATTGTAATTAATGTATGTTAATTTCCGAAGTGCCTGGTTCAAGTTTGATGGTTCACAGGTCAAGGTGCTGACTGGTTCATGCACAGTCCTATTTGGCTTTTACAGGCGTTCTTTTTTAAGCATAACGGTAAACCTACTCCCTTCTCCAAGACGACTCTCCACCGCTATGGCTCCTCCTTGGGCCTTCATAAATTCCCTACTGATGGCCAACCCCAATCCGGTTCCTTTTTCCTGCGTATCCGGCGCCCGAAAATAACGCGAAAAGATCCTTTCTTTGTATTCCGGTGCAATACCCTGTCCCTGGTCCTCCACAATAAGGTGGATGTGTCTTTCACCATTCTCCAATCGAACTCGAACCGTAGCCTTCTGATCAGAATAACGAATAGCATTGGAAATCAGGTTAATGAGCACCCATGCAATTTTCTCTGCATCCCCTTTGATTTTCGGAATCCTAGGGGGCATCTGCACCTCTAGATGTATTGATTTTTGAGCCGCCTGTCGCCGAATGGTGCGCACAGCATAGTTGATGATTTCTCGTAAATCTATCACTGTGATGGTCAACTGAATATTCTCACTTTCCACTTCAGAAATTTTTAAAAGATCTCCCGTAATGGCCAAAAGCTTCTCGATATCCTCTTCTATACTATCAATCAACTGTCTTTGTTCCTTGTTCAATTGACCCGTTTGTCGTTTTCTCAATAGATGCAGGCCTATCTGTGAGGAAGAAATTGGGGTTTTAAAATTGTGGGATAAAGAGGCGATAAAATTCGTCTTGGCAATATCCAGTTTTTTATGAGAAGTAATGTTCTGCAAAAGGATAAGGGTACCCACCTTTTTGGCAATTTTCTGCCCATAAGAATCAATAGTCAGGTTTACGCAAATATGCACGAAATAAAAAGGTATTCCCTAACGACGATGCAGCCTTGAAGTCTATTTATTTAGCGGCTCAGGCGATCAGCAAAAAATGGAATAAATCGAGATTTAACTGGGCACAAATTTACAATCAACTCTATATTTGTTTTCCAGATAGATTATAACCACTATTTTTAACACCCATGAATTTTGAAATTATTCTTCAAAAACACAAAATTTTGGATAGACTCTATAGCTTTTCTCCCCCAGTGTTTTTCGCACTCCAATTTCCTTTGTTCGATAAGGAACCTGAGCTGTACTTAAGTTGATGTAGTTAAAAAAAACGGGACAGAAGTTGATTTTTCCACCCTGTCCCGTCAAGTGACCCTCCCAATACAATTTCCAAATCATTTTTTAGAAGATCTAAAAAAATTAGTGGGCGAAGACCATTTGTAAGAGACAAATTCACACGCAATTAGTCAATCACAAAATAATAATTGATAAGAATGAAATTGGGCCTAAAGTTTTGGTTCGAACGAACCACTCTTTTTGATTTGCTACCAATTATGTTTACATATAAATAGGACTAGCTCACTTTTGAATATATTCAACCCACAACATAACCTGAATTATTAAATGATCTTAAATCGGGTAAAAAGATATTAAAAAACATATCGGACTTTGGTATCTTTGGGTTTTAGCATGCACTACAATGACAGAAACAAACCGAATAGAATACAAACGGGAACTTACCAAAGAAGTGGATATTGAGAAAGAAGTAATCGCTTTTCTCAACTATCGTGAGGGCGGAATTATTTATGTCGGAATCGACAAAACAGGTAAAACATTAGGCGTTGACAATCTTGATGAAGATATGTTAAAGTTAAAAGACCGTATCAAAAACAATATTCTGCCTTCCGCACTTGGTCTGTTTGATATAGTGGCTGAAGAACGGGATGAAAAAAACATCATTAAAATTAATGTCGCCGGTGGTAGCGAAAAACCCTACTTTAAAAAGAAATACGGCATGACCGAAAAAGGAGCCTTTATCCGTTCCGGAACAGCTGCAGATCCTATGCCCCAAAAAATGATTGATGAGCTCTTTGCCAAACGTACCCGTAATTCCATCAACATCATAAAATCGAACCGGCAAGAGCTTACTTTTGAACAACTTAAAATCTATTATGAAGAAAGGGGGACATCGCTGAATAAAAATTTTGCGGTCAACTTAGAACTCCTCACAGATGGCAAGGCGTTTAATTATCTGGCTTATTTGATGGCTGATGAAAACGGAAATTCCATTAAATTGGCCAAATACAACGGTAATAATAGGGTTGATCTTATTGAAAATCAAGAATATGGATATTGCTCTTTAATAAAAGCCACCAATAGCATTTTAGATAAACTGGAAGTAGAAAATACCACTCGCACCAAGATTACCTCAAAGGAGCGTATAAGCCAACGACTATGGAATCCGGTGGCATTAAGGGAAGCCGTCCTCAATGCCATAATACATAACGACTACACTACTGAAGTCCCTCCAAAATTCGAGATTTTCGATGACCGCATTGAAATCACTTCTACCGGCGGACTGCCAAATGGCCTAAGTAAAGAAGATTTCTTTGAAGGCTATTCCGTTCCAAGGAATAAAGGGATTATGAGAATATACAAAGACCTTGAATTAGTGGAGCAGTTAGGTTCTGGCGTACCACGGATTTTAGAAACCTACAGGAAGGACTGTTTTAAATTTTCAGACAACTTTTTACGGATGACGTTCCCTAAATCCACAAGTGGTGCAATAAGTGGTGCAATAAGTGGTGCAATAAGTGGTGCAATAGGTGGTGCAATTAATGGGCTAACCGATAGGCAGATGGAAATTTTAGCACTTATACAGGCGAATAATAAAATAGCCTATAGGGAAGTAGCACAAAAATTAGGAATAAACAATTCAGCTGTTCAGGCACATTTTAAAGCGCTTAAAGAAAAGAATATAATTGAAAGAAAAGGTGGTACCAGGGGTTATTGGAAGGTAAATATATAAAGGGATGGGGATGGGGATGGAAATGGAGGGATTTCCTGAGAATGAAAGACTCAATCTATTCAAAAACCTTTTCAAAGGTCGTGAAGACATTTTTGCAATACGTTGGGAAAAGGGGAAGAAAAAGGGATATATGCCCGCTTACTCGTTTGACCCGTATATGTATCGGCTCCACAAACAACAAGGCGGAACTTTTAAAAATTACAAAGACAAAACGTATCTGAAACTTGATGATTTTCAAACCAAAAAACATTTGGAAGGCACGCAAGCCATTGGCATTTACCCTTTGCTAAAAGATAATACTTCCACCTTTATAGTTGCCGATTTTGATAAAGAAGGTTGGGAAGAACAATCTAAACAAGCTCTTTCAATTTGCGAAGAATTTGAAATTCCTGTCTATCTTGAACGCTCCCGCTCCGGGAATGGTGGGCATGCGTGGATATTTTTTGAAACTCCTTATCCTGCTGTAAAAAGTAGAAAAATAATAATGGAACTGTTCGAAAAGGTGGGAGTGTTTTCATTTTTTGACAAGAACACCAGTTTTGACCGGCTTTTTCCCAACCAAGATTATCTTTCAGGGAAAGGCTTTGGTAACCTTATTGCCCTTCCACTACAAGGACAAGCTATACGAAATGGAAATTCCTGTTTTATCGACCCAAAAACATTCGAGGCTTATCCTGACCAATGGCTGTTTTTAAGAGAAATTAAAAAGGTTCCAATACCTCATTTGGAAAAGGTGTTTGAAAAACTTTTCAACGAAAGAGAAGTTATTAAGGAAAGTTTATCTCAAAACTTTCAGATAAATCTAAAAGCGAATATCTCGCTTAATCGGAACAATTTGCCTATCGAAGTTGTCAATTTTCTAAAAGAGCAACTGAATTTCTTTAATGCCGATTATGCCATAAAAAAGAACACCGGAAGAAGTGTATGGAAAACTGAACGCTACTTTAATCTTATTGACGAAAAGGAAAATACAGTAGAAATTCCAAAGGGTTTTATCGGGAAACTACTCAGGTTTTGTAAACAGAACAACATCAAATACGAGTTTTTGGATGAAAGAAAACAGTTAAAGAAAGTGATATTTTCATCGTCCATACAATTATTGCCCCACCAAAAGTTACCATTGGAAATTACCAAACGTAAGGACTTTGGAATCATAGTCGCCCCGCCCGGCTCGGGGAAAACGATTATGGGACTTAAAATCATCGAGCAAAAGCGGCAACCGGCACTCATTATTACCCACAGAAGGCAAATTGCCGAGCAATGGATGGAGCGGATTGAAACTTTCTTTGGAATCCCCAAACGCGAAATCGGGAAAATCGGCCAGGGAAAAGCCAAAATAGGAAAACAAATAACTGTTGCCTTGATTCAATCACTTACCAAAAAAATAAAAGAAGAAGCCAATGTTTTTGCATCTGCCTTTGGAACCCTCATTATTGATGAATGCCATCACATCCCTGCCAAATCCTTTAGGGAAACCATTCATCGGCTATCACCTTATTACCAATATGGTCTTACGGCTACACCTTATAGAAAAACCAATGACGAGAAACTTTTATTCGTGTTTTTAGGGGACATAATTTCGGAAATAAAACCACAACAGATTAAGACTTTCAAAAAAGCAAGGTTGGTAGTAAGAGACACAAAATTCAACATTCCTTTCAATTCCAAGACAGATCCTTTTGAAACCCTTTCCAAAATGCTTATCCATGATTCGGAAAGGAACCAATTGATTGTGAGGGATGTAAACCAAGAATTGTTAAACGGAAGAAAAGCGGTAATTATCACGGAAAGAAAAGAACACATACAAAGTCTCTATCAATTTTTGAAGAACAAATTTGAAGTAATTACCCTTTCAGGGGAAGACAACCAAGGGAAACGGGAATCGAAATGGAAAGCGATTCAACAAGGTCGTTATCAAGCCATCATAACCACCGGCCAATATTTTGGTGAGGGTACCGATATTAAAGACATTTCCTGTTTGTTCCTTGTTTATCCTTTTGCGTTCAAAGGAAAACTCATTCAATATATAGGAAGGGTACAGCGATCGGAAGTCACTCCAATAATCTACGATTACCATGACAAGAAAATACCATACCTTGAAAAACTATTCCTGAAAAGGAATGTTTACTACCGAAACTTGGACAAACAGGCTACCTTGTTTGATGATTTGGATAAAAATTTGCAACAAGCTCCGGGAGTCAAGGACATTGAAAGAACCATCAAAGTTCTCATTAATGAATTAGATTTTCACTATGGAATGGTCTGCTTCCATTACAAGCTTAGCGAAACCCAAACCAGCGTTCAATTTGAAATCGAAAACGATGAAATCCAGCCAGAGTTTGAAGTATTGAAGCCCTACTTTTCCAAAGTGCTAAAGTCAAAATCCATCAGGGCACGCATTCAAATTGGTTTGGAAAATAATCTGGTGATTTCCCAATTGGCCACTTCAGCAGACATCGACCGTATCAACAAGGAAATTATAGAAAGTGTTAAGTTCAGATTCGTAGAACAAGCGTTCATCAAGAAGAAGCAAAACGAGTTGCCAAACCAAGAAGAATTATCTAAAACCTTAACGGGTTTTTATGGTTCGGGAAATGATTTGTTAGACGCGCTTTTAAACAGTAACACTTATGAACATCATAAACAACTTTTGTACCTGTCCAAAAACCATTGTGATGATATTCTGAAAATAAGGTTCGTGACCCAACCGTTTTCTTTTGTTTTCCTGCTGAAAGGCCAAGATAACTACCATATTGTATTGGAAACCTTGGACACAAAAGAAGCGACCTACCTTTGGCATTTACCTCAGTCCACTTCTGATTTGAAAAACTACCTCGAAGCAATTAACAATGAACTAAACCACATCCGAAATAATGGCCGTCAAGCCTATTTAGAAAATGCCCCTATAAACTTTAGCCGTATCATCCACGATTATAGTGATAACAAGAAAGGTTTTTTTAAATGGAAGAATATGCTTGAGGAGAGGTTGATATAAGATATCTTCTGTGACTGAAAATATTCGTCTGATGATATGACACAACAGGTACATCACCTTTTCTAATAATCATTGACAGTAACAACTTTAGCTTATAATTGGGAATATATTCCCCACAACCAATTTTATGTATTTGAAACCAACAAGAAATACCGATCTTGAAAGTCAAACAAATACATTACCAATATGAAAACAGCTTACTTATATGTACGTGTCAGTACAGACGAGCAGAAAAGAAAAGGCTATTCGTTACCGGAACAGGAGGATAGGTTATTAAAGTACTGCAGGCACAACAACATAGAAATCAAAGGCATTTACCGTGAAGATTTCTCAGCCAAAGATTTCAACCGACCTGAATGGAAAAAATTATTTTCAGTTGTCAAAAGAAAACCAAAAAAAGAGAA
>JAJYSO010000104.1 GCA_021793535.1 Bacteroidota bacterium
CCGATCTGGTTATATCCCAAAAATTCCAAAAAGTTCTCTCCCATTTCTTTATTTTGTAATTCTGCGGCTTCTTCTTTAGATACATATTGCACAGATCGGGTGTACTCGGCGATTTCGAGGCTCTTCACCAATTGCTCCACCTCCACTTCTTTGGCTGAATCCTTCAAATAAATAGTCAGGGGAATCTGTTCTTTAAAATAATCTGCCGCCTTTTTAGTATTCAGTACTAAAATTCCCAAGAGGCCCAATAAAAAAAGCACCAGGCCTATACTGATCACTACCGAAAAGTAGGAAGAAATCAGCCGGCGTTTCTGATAACGTTCAAAAGAGGAACTCATAAGCATCGTTTAATGGTGTAAAAATAAGAAAGTATATTGAACCTATCTTTTGAAACGGCAAACTTTTCACTTTCCAACAGAAGTGGTACTTTTGCAGGTCCAATAAGGAGCATAGCATTTTATAAAAAACAGACCCGATATAAGCATTCATTACAATGAGTTACCACTTTAGCGAGATTGAAGCCAAATGGCAAAAATACTGGAAAGAGAACCACACTTTTAAAACCAAAAATCCAGACGCGTCCACACAGGAAAGCACACCTCCTTTTTACGTTTTAGATATGTTTCCCTATCCCTCAGGTGCCGGCCTTCACGTAGGGCATCCATTGGGATACATTGCCAGTGACATTATCGCTCGTTATAAACGCCACAAAGGCTTTAATGTATTGCATCCTATGGGGTATGATTCTTTCGGACTCCCCGCGGAACAGTATGCCATTCAAACCGGGCAGCATCCAGCCGTGACCACCCTAAACAACATCAATCGCTATCGGGAACAATTGGATAAAATTGGTTTCTCCTTTGACTGGAGCCGGGAAGTTCGAACCAGTGACCCTTCTTATTACCGCTGGACCCAATGGATCTTTATGCAGATTTTTAACAGCTGGTACGATCGACAACAGGATAAAGCAAGGCCTATCGGTGAATTGATTGCTATTTTTGAAAAGGAAGGCAACATTGCCGTAGAGGCATGCTCCGATCCGGTAAGTATTTTTTCTGCTCAAGAATGGAATTCTTTCTCGGAAAAAGTGCAACAAGAAGTGCTTTCAAAATACCGGCTTACCTTTCTGGCCGAAACTGAAGTAAACTGGTGTCCAGGTTTGGGCACTGTTCTGGCCAACGACGAAATCATTAACGGGGTCTCTGAACGAGGAGGGTTTCCGGTGGAACGCAAGAAGATGAAGCAATGGAACATGCGCATCACTGCATATGCCGAGCGCCTTTTAAAGGGATTAGAGACCATCGATTGGACCGAAAGTCTAAAGGAAAGCCAACGCAACTGGATTGGAAAATCCGAAGGAACTTCCATTGAGTTTAAAGTCAACTCTACACAAAAACAGGCCTCAACCCATCAGGACCTGCAGATAAATCCCGAGAACGCACACCTTTTTCAGCGAGCCAATCAAATTGCTCAAAAACCTACGGAGGCAGAAAGTATACTCTGGAAATACCTGAAAGATAAAAGACTCGGACAGCTTTTTAAACAAAAGGCAGTGGTGGGTGACTTCATCGTAGATTTTCTTTGTTCCAACCATAAAATCATCATCGACATTGATAAAGATACGGTGGTGCAAAAGGGCGAATACCTCAAAAAACGGACGCAAATTTTAGAAGCGCTCGGATACACCGTTTTGCGGTTTAAACCGGAGGAGCTTCTCCAAGACATCGGCCCCGTATTATCAATTGTTCAGCAAGCCTTAAGGGAAAGGGAAAAGAGTGTAATCCGCGTTTTCACCACTCGACCAGACACGATCTACGGAGTCACCTTCATGGTTCTGGCTCCCGAACACGAGCTCGTTTTAAAAATTACAACTCCAGCGCAAAAGAAAGAAGTGGAACGGTACATCAAGGAGACTGCTAAACGCAGCGAACTGGATCGCATGGCGGATACGAAATCTGTAACCGGCGCCTTTACCGGTGCTTACGCCGAACACCCCTTGACTAAAAATCCCATTCCCATTTGGATTTCCGATTATGTTCTGGCCAGTTATGGAACGGGAGCCGTAATGGCTGTCCCTGCAGGAGATGAACGTGATCATCGCTTCGCAAAACACTTTGACATTCCTATCGTTGATATTTTTGAAGATATTGATACTCAAGAAAAAGCTTTCAGCGAAAAAGGAGACGTCAAACTGGTTCATTCTGACTTCTTGAATGGGCTTCCCTATAAACAGGCCTTAGAAGCGGTGAACCGAAAATTGCAAGAAGAGGGCGTGGCGGAAGTAAAAATCAACTACCGCCTTCGCGATGCCGTCTTCAGTAGACAACGGTATTGGGGGGAGCCTTTTCCTGTTTATTACAAAAATGGAATCGCCAAATTAATCCCTGAAGACTGTCTGCCCTTAGAGCTACCAGAGGTAGAAAAATACCTCCCAACAAAAGAAGGAAATCCTCCCTTGGGAAGAGCCCACAGTTGGCACTGGGATGAGAAAAACAATAAGGTCGTCGGGGTTAAAAATCCGGAAAAACTACCGGACCACACCTATCCGCTAGAATTGAATACCATGCCAGGTTGGGCGGGTAGCTCTTGGTACTTCTACCGTTATATGGAAGACCAAAAACGAGATACTGTTTTTGCCTCAAAACAGGCCTTGACCTATTGGAAAAAAGTTGACCTCTATATCGGCGGGAGTGAACACGCCACCGGTCACTTGTTATATGCTCGATTTTGGGCAAAATTCTTAAAAGATCGCGGATACACCACTGTTGAAGAACCCTTCCAAAAATTAATCAACCAAGGAATGATTTTAGGGGAGAGTGCTTTTATACACCGCATCGGTAAAAACAAGTACATCTCATTAAACAGGATCAAAAAAGGAGAAGAAACCCAGCCCATTCACGTAGATGTATCCTTGGTCAATACCTCCAACGAATTAGATCTTGAAAAATTTAAGGTTTGGCGCCCGGAATTCAAAAAAGCAAAATTCTTGACCGAAGACAATGGTAAATTTATCGTTTCCCGCGAAGTGGAAAAAATGTCAAAGTCCAAATACAATGTCATCAATCCGGATGATATCTGCAAGGAATACGGTGCAGATGCTCTACGGCTATACGAAATGTTCTTAGGCCCTATAGACCAAGCCAAACCATGGAGCACAGCCGGGTTGAGTGGTGTGTATAGTTTTCTTAAAAAGTTCTGGCGCTTATACCACATCGATAAAAACGAAGAGGAGGTCTTTGCCGTTACCCATACGAAGGCTGCGGCGGATTCTCTAAAAACGTTACACCAAACCATTAAGAAAATTACCGAAGATATTGAGCATTTTAACTTTAATACTGCCGTATCTGCCTTTATGATTTGTGTAAATGAGCTTACGCATCAAGCCTGTCGCTCTCGGGAGGTTCTTGAGCCTCTCGTCATCCTTATCGCTCCCTTTGCGCCCCATATCGCTGAAGAGCTATGGGAGAAATTAGGCCACCGACAAAGTATCGCTACAGCACCGTATCCGGTATATGAAGAAAAACTGATTCAGGAAACCACCAAAACATATCCTATATCTTTTAATGGGAAAAAACGCTTTACCTTAGAACTGCCCCTGGAATTGTCTAAACAAGAAATTGAGCACTTGGTTATGGAACATCCTCGCACCCAAGAGCAACTTAACGGAAGAGCGCCTAAGCGCATTATTATTGTGCCCGGCAAAATTGTCAATATTGTAGGATAACCATATATGGCTATTGCTTCTAAAAAAATAGGATTGTACTTTGGCACGTTTAACCCCATTCATATTGGGCATTTGATCATTGCCAATCACTTCGCAGAATATGCGGATATAGAAGAGGTATGGTTTATAGTCACCCCTAAAAGTCCATTTAAAGCCAAGAAAAGCTTGTTGGATAACCATCACCGTTTTGAGATGGTCTACCGCGCCACGGAAAAGTACCCAAAACTCACTCCCAGTCGGATAGAGTTTAAACTACCTCAGCCGAATTATACGATCAATACACTGATTCACCTGGAGGAGCAATACCCGGACAAAGCTTTCTCTCTGATTATGGGAGAAGACAACTTAAATAGTCTACACAAATGGAAAAATTATGACAGCATTTTAGAGCGGTATTCCATTTTTGTATACCCTAGAATTACAACGCTAAAAATCGATAAAACCCTTCAGGATCACCCTAAAATACAGCGAATAAATGCCCCTATTATGGAGATCTCCTCAAGCTTTATACGGAAGGCCATTAAAAAAGGCAAAGTCGTGCGTCCCTTATTACCCCCTGAAGTTTGGACTTATATAGACGAAATGAACTTTTATAAAAAAACAAACGGATGAGCCAGCGGATAAAAACATCCTCTCTTTATTATGCTCTTCTAGCGATCTTCTTGCTGGGTGCAGCGCTGACCAATCCCTCCCCCGAAAAACACAGAAAAGCGGTCAAAGACAGACTGGAACATTACCTCACCCAATATACGGAACAAAGCACCCAAAAAACTTCGCAGAACACGTGGGAAAAGCTCGGAAAATCTTTAGGCGCCTCACTGGGATTCGCCTTGATGGAACCCCTTGTCCACGAAGTTGTACAAAGGGAGAATTTCGTTGTGTTTTCCCTGACCAAGGTCGATTGGGACGGGAAATCAAATACGATTGGGATTGGTCTTTTTGGAAAGGTATTTTTATCGCCAAAAATTGACGATACCCTACAAAAAATGATGGAAAAAGCCTCCTAAGCCCTGCCCATCATTTCTTCATAATTCTTTTTGAAATCACTAGCGCTCTTCATTGGCCAATGCAATGGCCTCTTTAATCTTAGTTTCCAACTCATCCATTAGATCAGGGTTGTCCTTCAACAGGGTGACCACTGCATCACGGCCCTGCCCTAATTTAGTATCTTCATAGCTATACCACGAACCTGCCTTTTTGATGATTTCATAGTCCACTCCCACATCGATAATCTCTCCAACTTTTGAAATTCCCTCACCATACATGATATCAAATTCTGCCATCTTAAAGGGAGGGGCCACTTTATTCTTAACCACCTTTACTCGTGTCTTATTTCCTTTGACTTCGCTGTTGCTATCTTTAATCTTTGTCGAACGGCGAATATCCAAACGCACCGAAGCATAAAATTTCAAGGCATTTCCACCAGTGGTCGTCTCGGGGTTACCAAACATTACTCCTATTTTCTCTCGAAGTTGATTAATGAATATCACACAACATTTGGTCTTACTGATTGAGCCCGTTAATTTACGAAGAGCTTGAGACATCAGTCGCGCATGCAACCCCATTTTAGAGTCTCCCATCTCTCCTTCAATCTCTGCTTTGGGGACCAAGGCAGCAACGGAGTCGATCACAATAATATCGATCGCTCCTGATCGAATCAAATTGTCTGCAATCTCCAAAGCCTGCTCTCCATTATCGGGTTGAGATATAATCAAAGATTCCAAATCTATTCCCAGTTTCTCTGCATAAAAACGGTCGAAAGCGTGCTCAGCGTCGATAAAGGCGGCAATACCACCCATCTTCTGAGCCTCTGCAATGGCATGCAAAGTCAGCGTCGTTTTTCCTGAAGATTCAGGGCCATATATTTCAATCACCCTTCCTCGTGGATACCCACCCACTCCCAAGGCCAAATCCAATCCCAAGGAACCTGAGGGAATGGCATCGACATCCATAACGGATTGATCGCTCATCCGCATGACAGAGCCTTTTCCATAGGTCTTATCCAACTTATCCAAAGTAACTTGCAACGCTTTTAATTTTGCCGCTTTTTCTTTATCTTTCACACTTTCTTCATTCTTACTCATCTCTATTGCTTTTTGTGCTGCTAAAATACCATTTCTTTTATTCCCGAGCAATAATAATACCTAGTCTCTCCTTCTAGACAAGGATTTTTTTCAATCTCCGTCTCGATTCCATATTTGGGTAGCTCTATTATCCTCAGAGATAAAACTCCTCTCTCCGAGGTATATTTCTCAGAGCAAACCATCCCCTTGCACTTCCTCTCCCCAACCCTGATCTTTACCTCCGGGTGAGGGATAAGAGTCAAGCAGGCAAAATCCCTATAGAAAGTCGCTAGCAAAGGGAGAAATTTTGTTTATTGTCGTTCTCATCCTATTTTTCCGTATTTTTGTCACAATTATTAGGTATGAAGCATAACGAAAAATTTGCCATTATTGGAGGAGGAAGTTGGGCTACGGCCATGGCTAAAATCTTATGTGAATCATTAGAAACTGTGCATTGGTACATGCGCAATCCAGCGGCCAGTATCCATATCAAAGAAGAACATCGCAACCCAAATTACTTGAGTGCGGTGGAGTTCAACCCCCGTCAATTAAAACTGACCACGGACATCAATACCGCAGTTGAAGAAGCCCAGTACTTGATTCTGGCTATTCCTTCGGCATTTTTGGAAGGCGAACTGCTCAAACTTAAACACCCGTTAACACATAAAGTCATCTATAGCGCTA
>JAJYSO010000105.1 GCA_021793535.1 Bacteroidota bacterium
CTTTCTTGTTCGGTGTGGTGAATGACCACAATATTTGGTTTGCGTTGGTTGAAGTTTGGGGAATGTGCGGTCCACTGCTGAATGCTTATAGAATCCGGATGCAGTTTAACGGGAGAAAAATGTTTGTAATCGCGGTGAAAAGCTTTTAGAGTTTTGCGGTAAGCTCGCTCTTTAGAAGTAGGGAGTTTGTATACATCACTGGAACAGGAACCCAAGAGGAAAATGCCCAAAACATATACCAATAGACGAAGTCTGAATCTCATAAAAAAACTGTATTTGTCGTTAGGAGACCCAAATATACTTTTTCTTTGGAATTATTTTAGGCTTTTAAAAGGATTGTTTTTACAGTGATAAAGGATGATCCAAGCGATCGATATTGGGAACAATGCAGAGAACCCCAGTAGTAGCCAATTGAATAAATGTAGGTCGATAAGAGGCCACCCAAGCCAGAAGGCTGTTGCTCGGTAAAAGAGCATGAGCTCAGTGATTCCCACCCCGATAAGAAAAATAAGAAAGGCATTTTTTGAGAGTTGGAGGAGTTTGAGTTGGTGTAGAAATATCAGCAGTACGGGAATGACAATCCCTAAAAAGACCATGTGAAGGTAACCGATAATGAAATCTCTGAATTTAAAGGCTAGGGTAGCGATATAAGGCAACACCGATAGCAGTTGCAAAAAGATACGCAGCCCCATAAGTAAAACGGCTGTCTTTAGGATGCGGTAATGAAAGATTTTAAATTCTTTTTTAAGCAGGCCCAGGTGAGGTTTGACCAACCGATAGATCAGGAAATAGCCATAGATTTGATAAACGGCTCCGAGTCCTGCCAAGAAGTAAAAGATCGCCAGTGGTTTATTCCACAGTACAGATAGAAAGTAGCTCAGGACAATACCGATGTTAAGGTGGGTATAGGCCGAGTTGAATTTCTTTTTGCTCAGCACAACTCCCCGCTGCTTAAGAAAGTGAAAGAGAACTCCCAGAAGCGTCATAAAGAAGAATCCGCTGTAGAGAAAATGCAGAAAGAAATAAAGGGCGTCCTTAAACCAGAATGAAGAGGTGCCAAACATTGCCGAAATCGGACCAATCCCCCATGTTCCCAAACTGGAGAATATCAAGTAAAAAAGACCGGTTTTTACCAAGACCCACGAAGGTGCATATCGGTATTCCTCCGGAATGTTTTTGACGATAAAACCAGCAAAGAAATAACTGGCAATTAAATAGAGCGTGGAAAAAGAAATAGAATACAACGCATAGCCTTGAAAGGGGAACGAACAAAGCATCCCCAGAACACTAATATTGGTTAAGATGAAGATGCGCTGGTAGTTCTTTGGCTGATAAGAGCCCTTTAAAAAGACTTTGTACACCAAGGTCATTAATCCTAGGTAAACCCATCCTAATAACGCTGTGTGCGAGTGTGCGTGTAAAATATAGTTAAACCGAAAACCTCCCGGCAGCGAAACGACAAAGAATAGACGAAGCAACAACCCGAGAAGACTGACGATAAAAAAGTACGCCAGTGCTGTTTTAAGGTGGTGGTTAAGGTTAAGGTTCAGCACGGTTTTGTCCATTAATTATGGCTTACAAATATCTTTATATTTTTAGGAATAAGGCCGGTATTTGGATATTTTTATCTTTAATTGATTTAGGTAGCAAACGCTAACGAAAAAAAGAAAATGGAACAGAGAATAAGCGCAGCTCAAAGAAAGTAAACAACAGGAAATTTTCGGATGTCAGCGAGCTGAAATCACATAGGAATATTATTGGTGTATACTTTGTGCCTGTGTAGCCATCGCTTTGCTTATTTTTATGTATTCATAGTCATTAGGATTGGAAAAAGTAAACTTTCTTAATAATTAACAATATTTAAAGAGGCTATCCCTACAGATATACGTTAAATTCATACCACTTTATTTTATTTCTCCTAGGATATGTTTTATTTTGTCCACTTAGTATAGCCGATTTCTTGTGAATAAAGAGACCCGTCAACATGAAACCCCTCCGGCACCGAGAAAAGCCAAATCTTGGTGGGGTATTCTGCTGCGTGTTTTTTTTTGGTTTTTTATCGGGATAGGACTGCTGTTTGTCTTGTTGGTCTTTTTTGTAAGAAGTCATACCGGACAAGATTTCATCGTTTCCAAAGCGACGGACTATTTATCCAATAAGACACAAACAACTATTGCTATTGATAAATTGTTTCTCACTTTTTCTGGGAAACTGGATTTAAGAGGGGTGTATGTTGAGGATCAAAATGGAGACACCTTGGTGTATTCGAAAGCGTTGCAGGTGGCTATTCCGCTGGTGCCGGCCTTAAAGGGACGCCCCATTGCGATCAATCGTGCAAAATGGGAAGGGCTACGCGCTAATATTTATAGAAGAGATACGATTGAAGGCTTTAATTTTGGATTTATAGCAGATGCCTTTGCTTCAGGAGAAGAACAGCCCAAAGAGGAACCGTCTTCAAGTACCAAGGCACCTTTGCAGATAAGTATAGGGACGATTGATTTTTCTGATTTTAAGATACAATATCAGGATTCGGTCAGTGGAATTTTTGCGCAGCTCGATTTGGGAAAACTTTCTTTTAACGGGAAACAGACCGATTTAGAAGAAATGCGTTTTGCGGCCAAAGCGCTTCAACTGGAAGATACTCGGGCCACTTATCGGCAAACAAAAGCTTTTGAACAAGAGGAAGATACCTTATCCGGGGTATTGCCTTTTATAGCGGTAGACCACTTTTTGCTCAACAACGTAAAGTTGCGTTATGAAGCCCTTTCCGACTCCATGGATATTCAAGCGGATATTCATCATCTGGCGGCGGAGGAGTCTATAATAGACCTTCCAGAAAACCGTTTAAAATTTGATCGTATTGAGTGGGATAAATCTTTCGCTTCTTTTGCATTTTGGCAGCAAACAAGCTCCGAAACTATCCCGAAGGGAACCCCCAATGGGGCACCTGCAACAGAATTTGAATGGCCAAATTGGGACATATCGGCGAATGAATTATTGGTGGACAAGGTTCATTTTATTTATCAAAGCACAAAGGAGCCCCAGCCTTCAGATACCTTTTCTGCTCAGTATATAGATTTGGACGAGTTGAGCTTTTCTCTCCAGGAGGTTGCGCTCTCTAAAGAGGAGAAGTTACAGAGTGTACTTCAAGGTTTGACTTTTAAAGAGTCCAGTGGGATGACACTAGATGAGCTCAGCTTTGATCTACAGCTGACCAATAACAAAACGGAGCTGAAAGATTTTGCTCTCCGAACCCCTAACAGCAGTTTAAGAGGACAACTAGAGGCCCAATACAAGGGACTGGGAGATCTTATAGATACTCCACAAGCGACTAAATTGATGGTAGATCTTCCATCGGTAGAGGTGGATCTGAATGAAGTATACCGTTACCTTCCGGATTTGAAAGAGAATCCTTATTTGCAGGCTGCTGCGCTCCACAAGATAAAAAGTCAGTTGAGGGCAAAGGGGAGTTTAGCGGACCTCGATATTTCTAGGTTTAGGTTAGATTGGGGAGCAAACACGCAGTTGGTCACCACCGGAAAAATCAAAAATCTGTTGGATGTAGAGCATTTATACTATCAGCTTGAACCTTTTCAAATGCATACCTTAAGATCGGATATTCTTCGGTTTATAGATGATCAGCAGTACGGTTTCCAATTACCGGATACCTTGCTGTTGGCCGGCTCTTTTTCGGGAACTTTGCAGACCTATCAGACCGAATCAAAACTTACCACCTCTAATGGGGTGTTGCGTTTGAATGCTGCATATGGGGAGAAAGCCTATCAAGCAGATCTAGAGGTGGAAGAACTCGATCTCGGAAAGCTTCTTGAACAACCTGACATAGGGAAGGTGAGTTTGTCTTCTTCCTTGAAGGGAAGTGGAACCAATCTGAATGAGCTCAGTGGTGATTTTACAGTTGAGGTTCCCCAATTGCAATATAAAGACTACGATTTTTCTGCTTTGAAAATCGAAGGCCATTTGCTAAATGGGGTAGGCAATACCACCTTGAGCTACGAGGATGAGAATTTGGATTTGATCACCCAGCTGGATTTGAAATTGGATTCCTTGACACAATATGTGACTTCGAAGATCGAGGTGAGGAAAGCCGCACTGGATCAATTGAATCTGTATACTAAAAAAGTGAATTCCAAATTAAAAATGTCTGCTGAGCTTGAAAACAGAAATGGAGACTTGGACATGCAGGCTCATATCGAGGAGGGGGTTGCCACCTATCAGGGCTGGGATCACCAATTGGGTAAGGTAGATTTTTCGGGAAGTTTAAGAGATCAGGAGACGGCCTTTTCCATAAAGAGCAATTTTTTAAACGGAGAGATGAAAGCCAATGCCAATATGCATATTCTAGAGCTGGCTTTTAAAAGACAACTCAGGCGCTATTTTACCGATTCCATCTACGCCTTAGATTCAATAAAGGATCCGGTGCACCTTCAGATGCATTTGCAACTGAATGAAAACGATATTGTTAACAATGTTCTTTTTCCCGAAATAAGAGAGATGGATACGCTTCATTTAGATGTTGATTTTTTACAGAGGGATGAGCTGTTGACTGCCCAAATTACCCTGCCAAAATTGAAGTATGAGAATTACGAGCTTAACAATTTGTTTTTTAATTTGAATTCGGCCAGTGATGTGGCACAATACATCGTAGGCTTCGAAAGTTTTGATGCTGGAGCCTTTGGGATGTACCGAACTTTTTTAAACGGAGATTTGCAGGACGGCACCTTGACCACAAACTTTTTTGCATTTAACGAGGAAGATGAAATTTTTTATTCGGCACACAGTGAAACTACAGGAAAAGAAGGCAACCTTCACTTTCATCTCTTACCGGAGAACTTGATGCTGGACGGGAAAGAATGGACCATTGCTCCGAACAATGAATTGGTTGTTCAGAAGGACAGTATTCTGGCGAAGGATTTTGTACTTAGTGCCCAGGATCAGAAGCTCGAGTTAGCCAATGATCTGGTTAAAATCAACCGTCCACAAATCGGATTGAACGTTGAAAATTTTGAATTGCAAAACCTCTTGGGACTTTTTAATCCAGATACCGATGTAGCCTCAGGGATTTTGCAAGGAAGATTGGTCGCCATCAATCCCCGTAAAAGGGTGGGGTTGTTAGGCGATTTAACCATAGAGGACTTTCATATTCTAGCCACCCCATTGGGTGATTTGGCCTTTAGAGCCTTTAGTCGCGATACCGATACGTATCGGTTTACAATGGATTTAAAAGGAGATGATACCGATGTAGATGCCAAGGGAGTATACAGTTTAAAATCCGGGGAGGATTCGACCATTGATTTAGATTTTAACCTGAATCGATTTGGTTTTAAAACGATTGCAGGGTTATCCCAGAATGAATTGGATGAGGCCTCTGGAGACCTCAAAGGAGAATTTAAGGTAAGCGGAAAGCTTTCCGATCCGCAGTACGATGGGTTTTTACAGTTTGATAAGGCTTCTTTTAGGGTGACCCAAATTAATTCTCACTTTACCTTAGCCGATGAGAAAATAAACATTAACAATTATGGACTGACCATGACGCAATTTGCCGTGGAAGATGAAAACCAGCACCGATTTTTAATTGACGGAGTGGTTTTGACCCGGAGGTGGCAAAATCCAGAATTCGACTTAAAGATGAGAGCGGAGAATTTTCAGCTGATGAACTCCACGGCTAAAGATAATTCGTTGTATTACGGGAAACTCAACTTCAATCTCTTTGGATATATAGAAGGTAAGATGAGCTTGCCGGAGGTTTTTATAAACCTGGATATCAATAAAGACACCGACCTTACCTATGTGTATTCGGAATCTCAGGCGGGATTGGAGAAAAGAGATGGAATAGTTGAATTTGTAAACAAAGCGCAAACCGAACCCGTCTTTGTGAAGCGGGATTCTACCTTTTTAGAGCGCATCAAGGGGATTCAACTACATGCTAAAGTCAATGTGGATAAAAAAGCGAAAATATCACTTGTCATTGATCCAAGGACAGGAGATAACATAGAAATACAAGGGGAAGGAGCACTGGACTATCGCATGGAGCGCAACGGCACCTCTGCGTTGACAGGTCGTTATATTATTGACAAGGGGCATTATCAGATGAACCTGTATAACTTGGTCAAACGGGAATTCCAATTTAAAGAAGGTAGTAAGATTGTGTGGAACGGGGATCCTATGGATGCAGACTTGGACGTTTCTGCAATCTATGAGACTAAAGCTTCTGCTGCGGGGTTAATGGTTGCGGAATCCGGTGGATTGGGCGTGGGAGATAACAACCAATATAAAAGGCGCTTGCCCTTTTTGGTCTATCTCAATGTGAAAGGCACGATTGAACAACCGGACTTGAGTTTTGGCCTAGATATGCCTGAGAGTTCAAAAGGAGAGCTGGGAGGAGCAGTTTATGGGAAAGTGAACCAACTTAATGAGGATGAAGGAGAACTCAACCGGCAGGTGTTTTC
>JAJYSO010000106.1 GCA_021793535.1 Bacteroidota bacterium
TCCGATCTGTACCCTCAAAGCTGAACAAGTTGAAATGTGTTTTTATGTTCGGGCTTGGATATGTGAGAAAGGCATTATCAAAAGCAGCTTATCAGATAAGCAACCGGATTTTAAAGCTTACTTTCTATAATTATTCGTCATTATATACTCCTTCGGAAGTTCGGAATTATCCTATCCAGCACTTCATATTACTTCGTATTTGATTAGTTTTTTTTAGATTCGTAAAGTAGGAAGCCCTATTCCTACTCCAAAAATTACTCTATTTATCTAAAAAAAACTTCCTCTTTTGAAAACAAAATATATCGATCTCATTGATCAAACTTATTATTTCCCTCAAAAGGAATTTTGGGTGAACGACAAAAATCTTTTGCAATTTCACGATGTGGACATGATGTCGCTCGTTCAAAAATACGGGACACCTTTAAAGTTTAACTATTTACCCAAAATATCTGAAAACATCTTATCGGCCAAAACCTGGTTTTCTGATGCGTTGACAAAATATGACTATCAAGGGAATTATTTTTACAGCTACTGTACCAAAAGCTCTCATTTTAAGCACGTTTTAAACGAAGCCTTAAAAAACGATATTCAAATTGAAACTTCTTCTGCCTTTGATATCGACATTGTCAAGGCACTTAAGAAAGAAAAACGAATTACCGAGGATACTTTTGTATTGTGCAATGGGTTTAAACGGGGCCAGTACATTTCCAATATTGCCGACCTGATCAACTCTGGTCATAAAAAATGTCTTCCCATCATCGATAATTATGAAGAATTAAATCTTCTGAATCAAGAAATTAAAGGCTCTTATAACGTAGGTATCCGTATTGCCGCCGAAGAGGAACCAAAATTCGAGTTTTATACTTCGCGTCTGGGGATCGGCTATAAAGACATCGTCCCCTTCTACAAAAACAAAGTCCAACAAATGGAACATGTCACGGTAAAAATGTTACATTTTTTCATCAATACCGGGATACGAGATACCGCATATTACTGGAACGAGCTCAATAAATGCCTCAATGTTTATACGAAGCTCAAGAAAATATGCCCAAGCCTGGATAGCCTGAACATCGGAGGAGGGTTCCCCATTAAAAATTCACTAGCCTTTGAATATGATTACGCCTATATAGTGGATGAAATTGTGAACCAAATTCAATTGGCCTGCAAAGCAGCCCAAGTTCCAACCCCTCACATCTTTACCGAATTCGGTAGCTTTACCGTGGGTGAAAGCGGGGGTGCAATCTATCAAATTCTATATCAGAAGAAACAAAACGACCGTGAAAAATGGAACATGATCGACTCCTCTTTCATTACTACATTGCCCGATAGCTGGGCCATAAGTCGACGTTTTGTCATGCTTCCCGTCAACCGTTGGCAGGACGAGTACGAACGTGTCTTTTTGGGAGGATTAACCTGCGATAGTGAAGATTATTACAACAGTGAGCAACATGTTCATGCCATTTATCTTCCTAAATACAACGAAAACAAACCTCTCTATATCGCGTTCTTTCATACGGGAGCTTATCAAGAGACCATCGGGGGCTTTGGCGGGTTGCAACATTGCTTGATTCCCGCACCCAAGCATATTTTAATCGATAAAAATGAGGAAGGAGAAATCACAACGGAGTTATTCGCACCTCAACAAACCAGCAAACAATTATTAAATATCCTAGGTTATGACAACTAAAACCTATGCCGGCATCCCTGAGGAACATTCAAAACTGGGAACGGCAAACATCGTTTTAATTCCGGTTCCTTACGACGGAACCAGTACTTGGCAAAAAGGAGCAGACAAAGGACCAGAGGCTTTTTTGGAAGCTTCTGAAAACATGGAACTCTACGACATTGAAACCGACAGCGAGGTCTACAAGCAAGGTGTGTTTCTGGCAGACCCCATCACTGAAGGCGAATCTCCCGAAGCCATGGTTGAAGCCGTACACGATACGGTAAAAACATATATTAAAAGAAACAAGTTTGTCACCGTTATCGGAGGAGAACACTCCATTTCCATAGGAACGATCCGTGCATTCAACGAATGCTATGACAACCTTACGGTGTTGCATATCGATGCACATGCCGACCTGCGAGAAGAATACTTAGGCTCAAGATGTAACCACGCCTGTGCTTTATATGAGGCCAGTCAAAAAACGAATCTGGTGCAAGTCGGTATCCGCAGCATGGATAAAGCTGAAACCTACGTCATGAACACCGATAAAGTCTTCTTTGCACACGAAATGGTAGAAGATGAGTTTTGGATGGATAAAGTCATCGATTTGCTCGGGGAAAATGTCTTTATTACCTTTGACTTGGATGCCTTTGATCCTTCCATTTTACCGGCTACGGGAACACCAGAGCCCGGAGGAATGCAATGGTATGAGACTTTGGAGTTCTTGAGACGAGTTTTTGAAGAAAAAAATGTTGTCGGTTTTGATCTCATGGAGTTATGTCCAAATCAAAACCATCCGTCCTCCAATTTTGTAGCAGCCAAATTATACTATAAAATGCTTAGTTACAAATTCTTGGAAGAGGAAGACTACGGCGAGGACGATCACAATTACACACATCACTTAGGTGATAACTTAAAATTCAATAAAGACGAAGATTATGACAACTAAAGGCCCCATTTCAAAATTCATAGAACACTATTATTTGCACTTCAACGCGGCCACAGTAGTGGATGCTGCTAAAGCCTATGAAGACCAACTTAACCGTGGTTCCAAGATGCTAATTTCCTTAGCTGGTGCTATGAGTACCGCGGAATTAGGAAAGATTTTTGCAGAGATGATTCGCCAGGATAAGGTTCATATTATCTCCTGTACAGGTGCCAATCTAGAAGAAGACATCATGAACCTGGTGGCACACAACCATTACAAACGCGTACCTCATTATCGGGATCTCAGCCCTCAAGAGGAAAAAGACCTATTGGACAATCACTACAATAGAGTAACCGACACTTGTATTCCTGAAGAAGAAGCTTTCCGAAGGCTACAAGAGCACATCTTTAAAATCTGGAAAGATGCAGAAGAAAAAGGAGAACGGTATTTCCCTCATCAATACATGTACAAACTACTATTAAGTGGTGTCCTAGAGCAGTATTATGAAATTGACATCAAGGATTCATGGATGTATGCTGCAGCCAAAAAGAATTTACCCATAGTAGTTCCCGGATGGGAAGACAGTACCATGGGTAATATTTTTACCAGCTACGTTCTCAAAGGTCAACTTAAACCCAGTACCGTGAAAAGCGGGATCGAGTACATGGAGTTCCTCGCCAAGTGGTATCCTAAAAACAGTGGAAAAGGGATCGGTTTTTTTCAGATAGGTGGAGGAATCGCCGGTGATTTCCCGATTTGTGTCGTTCCGATGTTGTATCAGGATATGGAGATGACCGATACACCATTCTGGAGTTACTTTTGTCAAATCAGCGACTCTACAACTAGTTATGGAAGTTATTCTGGAGCGGTTCCCAATGAAAAAATTACATGGGGAAAACTGGATGTGGATACCCCAAAATTTGTCATTGAAAGTGATGCAACCATTGTCGCTCCACTGATCTTTGCTTATTTATTGGATATGTAAAGAGGAAAATTGTTCTACACCAAATAAGAGAGCCATTCCCTAAGGAAGATGGCTCTTTTCATGTTTTAAATACAGGTCGTACCGACAAGAAACGGATCAAAATAACCTCGAATGCAGTGCTCGAAGCGCCTCAACTTTATGTTTCTGAGGGAGAAGTACCGAAAGATTGTGTGTGCTCCCCCCATAAGAAATCATTCGAATGGGCAAATGCTTTAGAGCGTCCATAACAACGGCGGCCTTCCCATGAGTTTCACTTGAAAAATTACCCACCACACAAATAATCGCCTGATCCTTATCTATGTGCACCGTACCAAATTCCTGTAGCGCTTTATAAAGGGCAGGAAGCTGAGCATCCTGATCAATGGTCAACGAGACAGCAACTTCTGAAGTGGTAATCATATCAATAGGCGTTTTAAAGCCCTCAAAAACCTCGAATAACTTCTTCAAAAATCCATAGGCCATCAACATCCGAGAGGAGTGAACCGTGATAGCGGTAATACCTTCTTTGGCTGCAATGGCAACCACTTCCCTGACGGGCGCCTCTTGAGTGATCAACGTTCCCTTGGCGGTAGGGTGCAGGGTATCGAGTAAACGTACTGGAACCTTTCTAAGTCGGGCGGGATGTATGGTTTGGGGATGTAAAATCTTCGCACCAAAATAAGCCAGTTCTGCTGCTTCATCGTAACTGAGGACAGCGATGGCCCTTGTATGAGCAACATAACGTGGATCATTATTGTGCAGTCCATCTATATCTGTCCATATCTGTATTTCTTGCACCTGCAAAGCTGCACCAAGAAGTGAAGCCGTATAATCACTCCCCCCTCTTTTGAGGTTTCCTATACGCTGATCTGCCCTTCTACAAATGAAGCCTTGAATTATAAAAATAGACGCACCAGAGTTGCTAATTACGGGAAGTAACTTTAGGGAAAGCTTCTCCAGATCGACTTTTTCATCGGGCTCAAGCCAAAGATAATCAGGGGCATAAAGCCAATGACTCAGATGACCAACTTCCTGTAAATAGAGATGAAAAAGAAAAGTGGACAAGTACTCTCCTGTTGCCAAAACCTGGCCTTCGGTTAACGAAAGCTGTACCGCCTTTTTCCTATGGGCCAGCTTTTTAAACTGTTCTTCAATTTCATCAGCAGCAATTTGAAAATGTTCTACCGTTTGTAACAGTTCTTGCGCATAGGAAAGGTGAAAGTCTCGCAGTTTCTCCCGTCGTTCAGCATAGCTTTCTTCTTGCCCCTCTGCATAAGCTTGATAAAGAGCCACTAACTTATCCGTAACGCCGGCTATTGCAGACAACACCACTACTTTAGGGGTCGCTTCTTCACTGCTTACCAGGGACAGAACCTTCTTCATTCGTTGCGGTGTAGCGATTGAGGAACCTCCAAATTTTAATACCTTCATATAAAAAACAAGAATTAAAAAAGGCTTGTCGTGATGACAAGCCTTTAGGTTATTTTTAAATTGAGCAAAAGGAAAATCATCACACCTAAGGTATGTGCTGTTTCTTCCCCTTTTTAAAACTCAGTATATACAATTTTATCGTCTTGAAATAAAAACCAAATATAACTTTTTTTAAAATATGAAGGCTCCTTTCTCCACTTACTCTTCCTCCTTAAATTCGAGCGTATCATATTCCGGATACAAAAAATCATTATACGGATACCGGGTAATGTGTATTTTTCGAACCGCTTGATATACCTGTTTTCGGAATTCCTCTATATTTTCTTCTTCCAAGGCCGAGATAAAGAGTGCCTGACCATCAGCTCTACTCATCCATGTTTTTTTCCATTCCTCCAAAGAATAATTTGCTTTTGTACGTTCGGTCACCAGATCGTCCTCGTCAATTTCTTCCGCTTTATAGACATCGATCTTGTTAAAAACCATCAGGGTAGGTTTATCTTTACTTTCGATCTCATCTAAAATTTTGTTGACGGAATCAATATGGTCTTCAAAACTGGGATGAGATATATCAACCACATGCAGTAATAAATCTGCCTCTCGCACCTCATCTAGCGTAGATTTAAAGGATTCCACCAACTGAGTAGGTAACTTGCGAATGAACCCGACGGTATCGGTCAACAAAAAAGGAAGGTTGCGGATGACTACCTTTCTAACGGTTGTATCCAAAGTAGCAAAGAGCTTATTTTCAGCAAAAACATCACTTTTACTGATCAAATTCATCAATGTCGATTTCCCGACGTTTGTATACCCAACCAATGCTACCCGAATCAAACTCCCCCTATTCCCTCGTTGAACAGCCATTTGTTTGTCTATGGTAGCCAGCTTTTCTTTAAGTCTTGTAATTCGGTCCCTGACAATCCGACGGTCTGTTTCGATCTCCCGCTCTCCTGGTCCACGCATCCCAATCCCTCCACGCTGTCGTTCCAAGTGAGTCCATAATCCTGCCAATCGCGGCATCAGGTATTCATATTGTGCCAATTCGACTTGTGTTCTCGCATAACTTGTTTTGGCCCGTTGTGCAAAAATATCAAGAATAAGGTAGGTGCGGTCCATCACCTTGCACTTTAAAATACGTTCAATATTTTTTTGTTGGGCCGGCGTCAATTCATCATCGAAAATAACGGTATCTACCTCATGTGCCTCCACAAAATCTCGAACTTTTTCCATTTTTCCAGATCCAATAAAGGTCTTAGGGTTTGGCGTGGTCAATTTTTGGGTAAAACGCTTTAAGACCCTTCCCCCGGCAGTATAGGTTAGAAATTCCAACTCATCCAAATACTCCTCCAATTTTTCCTCAGATTGTACTTGAGTGATAATACCAATCAATATGGATTTCTCGTAAATCGTCTTTTTTTGTACCTCAATCATATAACTTTTTATTTCCTGTTTAT